>JBIKRY010000116.1:0-13609 GCA_044348925.1 Bernardetiaceae bacterium | reverse complement strand
GCATTAGTTGTAAGTGTAAGAGGTTTTAAATTACCGTTTAATGTAACAGTATTTGCACCAAAATTAGTATTACCAGTAATTGTAATATTAGTGAGTGCAACGGTATTGGCATTAAAAATAAAATTTGTAACATTATTAGTACCACTTACAGTAATAATATTGCTGGTCATCGTATTACTAAAAGTAACCGTACCACCAGTTGCATTATCCGAAATTGTACCATTGTTGGTAATGGTAGAAGTAGCCACAGAACCCGCCGAGAAATTATTGGCTCCCAATTCTATAGTAGTAGTGGCAGAATTTATAAAACTTGCATTTACGGTAACATTGCCTGCCAAAGTTTTTGTGCCACTGCCCGATAAAGTAAGGTTATCATAAGTCGTATTGTGTATTGTTTGCGAAGCACCACTATATTCAACAATGTTTCCAGATGTTGTAAAATTTACGACTACGTTGGTAAAAGGGGTAGCACCCGAAACTTTGAGAATTCCTGTAGCTCCCTGTGCCAATATTGGTACTATACCAACTCCTGCTATACTCACAGTACTTAATGTTCCATTGTTAGTAATATTACCAGAACTATTGATAGTTATTGCACCTAAAGCAGGAGAAGTATAAGCAACAGGCACTGTTATTACGTGTCCACTTGCAATCGTAACAGTCTGCCCCGCTGTAGGCACACCTGCAGGCGACCAAGTACTTGCTACATTCCAATTCCCTGTGCCTGTTGATGTTTTCTGTGCCATTAACCCCTCCCCTACTACTAACAAAAAAAACAATACAAAAGCAAGCACAGTTTTTCCATGTTGCATAAAAAAAGGGATTATAATTTTGCTACAAGATATATTTTTCATAGGTTTTTGAATAGATAATGCAAATAGAGTAGGAAAATGATTAAAAAAATAGGAATTGTATAGATGGTTCATAATATTATAATATGTTGGCTATTCTAAGAATAAAAGTAAGGTTTTAGAATATTTTTGTTTTTTTAACATAGTTAATTGATACGCAATTTATCAAAAAAAGTTAGATATAACACAAAATATTACATAGTTTTTAACAAAATAATCAAGTCTATAAAATAATAATTTATTTAATTTTGTAAAATAAAAATTAATAATTATCTATAAATCATTGATTATCAGTAATTTAAAAACATAGACCAAAAAATACTACAAAAATTGACAAACCTCGACATAAAAAATATATTTTTTACCGTTTACCTTTCCTATTTTTCTGCAATCAATTACTGAATATAAAATCCATAACTTTATGATAATCAAGCAATTATGGGCTATTGTAGCCTTGTCTGTTCTTCCTTTTGCCCAAAATTTTGCCCAAGAGGTAAATGATGGTTTTGGTTACAATCCAAATTCTGTACGTCCTATTTTCCAAGCCGACCAACTCACCCACAAATCTATGTGGTACAGAATAGACTTGAGAGAAAAACAAAATAAGCCTTTTCATGCCAAAGGCAATGAACTAACTTCTGTCATTATAGATGCAGTAAAAGCAGGTATTTTGCGACCTTTTCAAACAGATTCTTTAATGACCAGAATGACTTATGACCAATTTATGGAAAATATAACCATTCCTAATCAAGGTGGCGAGGAAGATATATGGGACATAGACAATACAGAATGGAATCCAGAAGAAACCCAAACCAACACCAACGAACCTAAAGTAGCAGAAACTAACCAATATTTTGGCAAAGATTTTAAGATTTTGGAACTCAAAGAAGACCTTATTTTTGATAAAAAACGTAGCCGTATGTATCACGATATACAAGCTATTACCATTTACTTACCTGCCGAAATGAATCCAACAGGTATCGAAAAAGCAATAGCATCTTTTAGCTACAAAGAATTAGTAGAAAATGTTTTTAGAGATAATCCAAATGCCATTTGGTATAACAACCAAAATCCAACAGAACATAGAAATTTTGAAGAGGCTTTTGAATTACGTCTATTTGCTGCACATTTGACAAAATATGCCAATAGCAATGACGATTATATCGAAGATATTTACGGCTCTGGAAAAACAACTATTGTAACCTCTATGCAAACAGAACACGCATTATTGGTGGAAGAATCGGATATGTGGGAAAATTAATTTTTCTATAAAAACATATATTTTGCGTAAATCATGTAAGTGCTTTATTATACGGAACTGGAGTTCCGTACAATAAAGCACTTTAACCAAAATAAATAGGTTTTTAGATTAAATAACTTGCGTAGTAACAACCATATACTTGCCTTTAGGCAAATAAACGGTTGTTGCTACGCAAGTTACATGAGATGAGATAAGATTAACAACATCAGGCACAATCATTCATTTTTAAAACTATCCTATTGCTTTGTATAAAATTTTGATGCAGAAAATATAACAAAAATTCTATATTTAATTTGGTTTTTGCTATTTTTTAGTAACTTGCAAAAACCAATTAATTTTTTTTATGCAAACACTCACTATTGAAGGAACTATTCAATTCAAAAACATTGAAGGAGGTTTTTGGGCAATGATTGACAGCCAACACAAAAAATGGCGTTTTGTCAATTTACCAACAGAATATCAAAAAGAAGGCTTATTTACACAATTACAAGTACAAATTGTAGAAGAAGCAGTCTCTTTTATTATGTGGGGAAAACCCGTACAAGTAGTAAAACCTAATTAAATTGCATTTTTTGCCAAACTACTGTACCTGTTTTGGGATTAATTTCCTCCCAATCTTCTACATCAAACAATAAACAAACAGCTGCACAAGGTTGTAAAGCCAAATAGGTAGGAGTTCTGTCCAATAATTCCACCAAATAACTAATAGCAGGATTATGATTTACCAAAATGATATTATTTTTATCTTTTGGTAAATTTGTTAGTGCATCAATCAGTATTTCTATATCTGGATTGTACAAAGATTTGTAACTTTCTATGTTTTTTAAGTCATAATTAAGCCATTGGCTTAGTAGTTTTGCCGTATCATAAGCACGTGTAGCAGCACTACAAACTACCAAGTCTGGATAGAAACCTTTTTCTATCAAGATATTTGCTAATTGTTCTATTTTTTGGATACCATAACTGGTCAAATTACGTTCGTAATCTCCGTTACTGTGATGGTCTTCTGCCTCCGAATGTCTAACTAAAATAAGTTGTTTCATAAAATTATGGCGAAAAATAATTTATTCATTTACTAATTTTTCAATAAAAATAGCAAACTCGTCAGTAAATTTATTGTAATACTCCCCTGTTGCTTTGCCCGAAAAACCTGTATGAATTTTGCGAACTTTGCCTTTTTTATCGATAAAAATCGTAGTTGGAAATGCCAAAACAGCATTTAACATTGGTAAAATTTCGGCTGCCTTTTGTTTATCGTTGATGCCTGCCAAAAGCAATTCATACTCGATAGCAAATCTTTTTTTCATTTTTTCTACTCTTACTTTGGCAGTAGCTACTTCTGGACTTCGTTCAAAGGCTAAACCTATGATTTCCAAATCTTTATATTTTTTTTGTTTTTTATGTTTATTGTAAAAAGGAGATAAAAACGCAGTTTCGTCCATACAATTTGGACACCAAGAGCCTAATAATTGCACAATAATTACTTTACCCTTATATTTTTCATCTGCCAAACTAACCATTTTACCGTCTAAATTAGGCAAACTAAAAGCTATTTTATCATATCCTTCTTTCAAAAATGTAAGTGTATTTGCGTCTGGCAATTTTGCTTGTGGATTTCGTTTGGCTTTCCAAGTTTGAAAACCAGATTTTCCTGCAAAAAATTTGCCTCGAATTATGCTATCTGTTTCCAAAGTTGCCTCAAATAGATAGGCATGTGAGCCGTCAAAAGTAGAAAGATAGGCGGTAGAGGCTTGCACATTGCCCGATAAAAACCGATAATCTCCTGTAGTGGTAAGAAAAGTACCTGTAATATTTGTACTATTTTGTGCAAATATTCCAACAGCTTTTTCTGTACTTTCGCCCTTTTCGTTCAGAAAATCTACCTCCCAAGTTCCTGTAAAATTAGCTGTAGTCTGCGGTTTTTCAAAAAAACGATAGGTAGCAGGACTTGCTTCAAAGGGTACACGATAAGCTGATGCTAAACCATAACGTATCCATTCGCCTACAATTTTATTATCTTTATAAATACCAACTAATTCAGTATCAAATAAATAGAAAGGAATTTTGATAGAATCTCCTATAATTTCTACCTTATCAGTTGCCAATTTTTCTTCCCCATTCACAAATTCTACCTGCAAAGTAGCATCTTTCTTACTAAGATAAAAATTGAAAGGAATAGTAGTTTTTTCTACTTGTAAAACTGCACGCCACATACCCAAATGCAATGTTTGGGCATTACTATTCCAAAATAGCATAAAAAATAAGATGTAAGTAAATACAAAAAAAGGTATTTTTTTCATTAGAATATGGGTAAAAAATTTGGTGTAATACTATTTTTTGCACTAATTATTTTATAAATTAATAAAAAATAACTAATTTTGTACAAAAAATAATGTAAATTTATTTTTGCTTGTTACTTATTACTTTTAAAGTTTTATTTTGTTTTCCACTCCAAATTATACAAATCTTTGCGTCTATCTTTTAGATTTCTTACGCTGCCTTTGCTACGAAGTTCTTTTAATAAACTCAAATCTACGTCTGCAATAATAGTTGTTTCTGTATTTGGGGTTGCTTCGGCTACAATGGCATTGTTTGGAAAAGCAAAATCAGAAGGCGAAAAAACCGCAGATTGTGCATATTGCAAATCCATATTTTTTACTTTTGGCAAATTTCCTACACTACCTGCAATAGCTACATAACATTCATTTTCTATGGCTCTTGCCTGTGCGCATCTCCGTACACGATGATAACCATTTTGCGTATCTGTCATAAAAGGCACAAACAAAATTTTCATGTCTTGGTCTGCCAAATGGCGTGGAAGTTCTGGAAATTCTACATCATAACAAATCAAAATACCTATTTTACAAACATCTGTATCAAAAACTTGTAATCTGGAGCCACCTTGTACGCCCCATTCACTTCGTTCATCAGGAGTAATATGGAGTTTATATTGAATTTCATACGTGCCGTCACGCCTACATAGGTAGGATACATTATACAAATCATGCCCATCATACAAAGGCATACTTCCTGCAATAATGTTGATATTGTAAGCTACAGCATATTCCATAAATTTTTCTCGCAATTCTTCGGTATAACCTGCTAATTTGCGAATGGCTTTTGCTGCCGATTCCTCATTAAAATGTGCCATCAGTGGTGCATTAAATAATTCTGGGAAAACAACAAAATCAGCTTTATAAGCACTTACAGCATCTACAAAAAACTCTACATTATCCAAAAAAGATTTTAGAGAGGTAACAGTCCGCATTTGCCATTGCACAACTCCTAATCTAATTACTTGTTGTTCACCGCCAAGAATATCATCTTTTTCTATGTAATAAATATTGTTCCATTCCAACAACGTAGCGTATGCTTGAGATTCTGTATCGTGTGGCAAATAATTAGTTAAAACTTTGATAACGTGAAAATCATTACTAAGCTGAAAAGTAAGAATTGGGTCATAAATTTCTTTTTGCTTTACTTGGTCAATATATACACGAGGCGTAAGTTCATGGGCATATTTTGCATAACCAGGGATTCTGCCACCCAATATGATACTTTTTAGGTTTAGATTTTCACAAATTTCTTTGCGTGCATCATACAATCTCCTCCCAAGTCTAAGTCCTTGATAATCAGGGTGAACAAATACATCTATGCCATACATTACATCACCTTCTTCGTCATGTGTACTAAATTGGTAATTAGCAGTAATGCCTTCGTAGGTATGATTATCGCCATATTTTGCATAATTGACAATCAAACTCAATGCACAAGCAACCATTTTTCCATTATCTTCAATACAAATTTGCCCTTCTGGAAAAACATTTAGGAGATTGCGAATTTGGTCATACGTCCAAGTAGAATCTCCAATATTAGAATAGACTAAAGACATGATTTCTAACAAGTCATCATAATCATCTATATGTAGGGTACGTAAAGTAATTTTATGGGCAAGATTTTGGTCTTTGTCTAATAGCATAGCAGGTTTGGCTAACATAAAAGTTGCGTTTATAGAAAAATTTTGATAAAATTAAGTCAATTTTTGCAATACATAGTAAGCAGAAATTTGTTTAAGTAATAAGATAAAATAAAATAAAAGTATATTCGCCTTTAGGCGAATGTGTAAATTAGCAGACACTTCTGCAAATTTAAACATAACCTTAATTTTACTTACTATTTTGTGTAAATGACTTAGTTTTCCCAAAAGTATTGAAAATAATTGAAAAATTAAAATTTTTTTTCGTTTTACAATTTATCTAATTTTATTATAATAATTCTATATTTTTTATTTTATTTATTCTAATTATTCCTAATTAAATATTTTTTCTCATTTTTTTCTCGTTTTTCTATAAAAAAATATATAGTACGTACTTCTTTTACGGTATGCCCCTGTATTTTTGTTCTATGAAACTTCAAAAGCAAGACAGTTATGGAAACAAAAGAGAAAAATGCACTTCGTAGCTCTAAATTGATTATGGTTACGGCAGATAATAACAATAAATTTTATGATATGGTAGAAAATGGCAATGGATTTTTTACGGTAACTTATGGCAGAGTAGGAACGGAAGGAGTTACACAAAGTTATCCTATGCAACAATGGGACAGCAAATACAAAGAAAAACTACGCAAAGGATACAAAGACCAAACGGCACTATTTGCAGAAGCAAGCCAAGAAGAATTGGATTTGACAGATATAAAAGATTATGCAGTACGTAATTTATTTGCTAATTTGATGAAATATGCCCGCAAATCTATCAGCTACCATTATAATGTCAATGTAGAACAGGTTAGCTATAAACAAATACAAGAGGCACAGGCTTTGGTGGATAATTTGGTAAGGCAAGTACAAATGCAAATGGATTTGCAACAATTTAACCAAATATTATTACAACTGTATATGGTAATTCCACGCCGTATGCGAAATGTAAAAGATAATTTGGTGCAAAAAATAGACAGTTATGAAGATTTGGAAAAAATACGCACTAAAGTAGGAGAAGAACAGGCAACTTTAGATATTATGCGAAATCAAGTACAAATGAATGTCAAACAACTTGAAAATCAAGCAGATAAAAAGAAAGAAAATCTTTTGGAAACAATGGGTTTGGAAATACAAACTGTAGAAAATATAGCAGTGCAACAGCTTATTCAAAAAATGATGCAAGACGAAGCAAGTCGTTTTGTTCGGGCTTATGAAGTAAAAAATTGCAGAACAAATACACAGTTTGATAATTGGATTAGTAAACAAGAGAACAATACGTTGCAACTTTTTTGGCATGGAAGTCGAAATGAAAATTGGTTATCTATTTTAGAATCGGGTTTGGTTTTGCGTCCTGCCAATGCTATTATTTCGGGAAAAATGTTTGGCGAAGGAATTTATTTTGCCGACAAATTTCGTAAGTCTTTGAATTACACATCTTTACGTGGTTCTTATTGGGCAAATGGCAAAGAAGATAAAGCTTTTTTAGCTATTTTTCAGGTGCATACGGGAGAACAACTGAAAATAAAAAAGCACGAAGATTGGTGCTATAAACTCAATGAAACCAATCTAAAAAAACAAGGAAAAAAATATAACTCTCTCTTTGCATTAGGTGGTGCAGATTTAATCAACAACGAATATATTGTCTATAATGAAAATCAATGTACTGTGAAATATTTGGTAGAAGTAACTGTATAAAATTATCCTTCACAACTTTAAGCAACAAAACAGATGAAAAAATTGGAAAAAGAAATCGTAAAAGTAGTAGCCGAAAATTTGATGATTCAATACGGTAGCACTACCACTTTGGATATTAAAAACCGTTTGCGAGAAAAACAATATTTTGCTTTGCAAACAGATGTTTCTGCCTTGATGGACGAAATATCCACAGAAGAAGGTTGGGAATATGATGACAATGGAATATACAGAACCTATTATGCAACAACAGATTTGCAAGCACTGTTAGCAAAAATAAATTTTTCGTTAAATTAATTCTTATTAATGTATTACGCAAGTTAGATTATCTATGCTAAATAGATATAATATTTTGGAAAATATTATATCTATTTTAGGCATTTTCGCTGGGTTTTTCATCTCTGCGAGGTTTATCGTCTGCGTCTATAGTACGTTTTCCTAATTTCTTTTTCTGGTGTTTTAGGTAAAAATACATCACAGGTAATGCAATGCCATAGAATAAAATTACCGAAACTATTAACGCAAACAATATAATAGGTTCATTTCTGAATTGTTCTCTATGTTCCGAATCGTCATCTAAATGTAAAAAGGTCAGCATAATTGCAATACCAATTACCAAATATAGTATAAAGAAAAGTAGATAAATCATTGGTAGAAATTGAGTGGGTTACAAATCTACTATTATTTTTCTTATTTTACAAAAATTTTCTCTTTTTTTCCTATTTTATTTTTTCAACAAAGCCCCCACTTTGTCAAACATTTTGAGTGCCTGTTGCAAATCATTGTCTTGGCTGGCAATAATACGAAAATAGGTATTATCTTTGTGCCAAATAGTACGTGCAATATAGGCTTTTAGTTGGTTTTGTAGATAATTTTTAGATTTTTGGTAATCTTTTGCTACAAATTTTACGTTTTCCGATTCTGCAAAACGAATAAAATCTTTCATTTCTTTTTCCGAAAAATTAAAAGAATTGATATATTCGTTTTCCGTCATTTTTTGTAATCTTTCCTTATTAGTATTGGCATATTCCAAAGCAAACTCACGTACTAAGTTATCTTGATACAATTTGTTTAGGTAATTGCTATAATAACTTGTATCTTGTGCCACAAAAATATCAGGCATAATTCCCCCACCACCATAGACAGTTCTACCTGCTGCGGTTTTATATTTTTGTTTTTCATCAAATTTGATGCTATCGGCATTATATAACTCGCCGTGTGCATATCTTTTGCTAATATCTGAAGAATATTCGTCTAAATGTCCTGACTCATATTTTTTCTGAATAGACCTTCCACTTGGGGTATAATAACGCGAAATAGTCAATCGCAATTCGGAGCCGTCTGTTAGCATAATAGGTTTTTGCACTAATCCTTTGCCAAAAGAACGTCTGCCTACAATCAAAGCTCTATCATTATCTTGCAAAGCACCTGCTACAATTTCGGAAGCTGAGGCACTTCCTTCGTCTATCAACACAATTAATTCGCCTGTTTCAAACATACCTGTAAAAGAGGCATTTTCTTTGCCGTCAAAACGGTTTTCTTTACCATCTGTATAAACAATAAGTTTGTCCCCTGCAATAAATTCATCTGCAATTTTGACTGCTTTGTCCATATAGCCCCCTGGGTTATCTCGCAAATCTACTACCATTCGTTTCATTCCTTGGCTCACTAATTGTTCTATTGCTTTGCGAAATTCCTCGTATGTTTTTGCCCCAAATCTTGTTATTTTGATATAACCTGTTTGATTATCCAACATATAATTAGCTTCTACGGTATAAGTTGGAATTTTATTTCGTGTAATGGTAAAATTCAAAGGTTTTTGTTGTCCACGTCTTTTAATGGTAAGCAATACTTTTGTTCCTTTTTTGCCACGCAAGTTATCAAATACCGATTTATTAGATTGCTTATTACCTGCTACATTTTTGCCATCTACAGCAATAATTTTGTCGCCACTTTGCAAACCTACTTCTTCTGAAGGGCCTCCTTGAATTGTTGCTACCACTTGGATAGTATCTTTAAAAATAGTAAACTCTACGCCAATTCCCTCAAAATCTCCTTCTAAAGGTGCATTCATAGCTTCTACTTCAGCAGCAGGAATATAGGCAGTATGTGGGTCAAGGTCTTCGAGCATTTTTTTAATACCAGTTTCGGCTATTTTGTCCATAGAAACACTATCCACATAATAGACATCTATATATTTAAAAATTTCACGAAATTTGAGTGCTGCTGTGTTTACGTCTTGGTTATTATCCCTACTAAACATTTTTGCACCAATAAAAATCCCTGCACACAAAGTAATGGCAATGACTAAAGGCAAACGTACATAATTCATATAATAATGATAAGTTGTGAGTGTTGATAGTTTACAGCAAACTTTTTCAATTACTGTCAAGCTATTGTTTCTTAGTAACTATCTAAGCTAATATTTGTTACAAAGTAAAGCTATTTTTACTATTTTTAAAAATATTCCTAATTTTATCCTATTTTTCAAAATAAAGTTTTGAGTTTTATTTCCATACATAAATTCTTTGCATAAGTTTTGTTATGTTTGCACAGAATAAGCACTTGTTTATGAAAAAAATACACTACCTTATCTTTATTTTATTTAATTTTTCTTTTTTTTCGGTGGTGGCACAAGATAAAAATGTCTTAGACAGTTTGCAACAAGCCTATAAAAGTAACATAGCAGATAGCACAAAAACTTTATTACTTGCCGAAATAGCCAACGAATACAGAATTTCTAACACAGATACTGCTATATTGTTAGCCAGAAAAAGTTATAATTTAGCCAAAAACATACATTTCCAAAAAGGTATGGCTTTTGGAGTTGCACGTATGGCAGATGCTTTTAGACGCAAAAACAACTTAGATTCGGCATTACTTTGTTATCAAGAAGCCAAAATACTATTTGACAAAATTCCTGCAACAGACAAAGGCAAAGGCATTGCTTATAATGGCATTGCAAGTATAAATTATAGTCGTGGTGAATTTATTGTAGCTTTAGAAAATTTTGAAAAAGCCTTGTTTTTTAGGCAGTTTACAGACGATAAAATGGGAATTTCTATTAGCTTAAATGGGATTGGCAATAGCTATTATGGGATTGGAAATTACCCCGCAGCCCTAAATTTCTACCAACAATCGATGAAAATGAAGGAAGAAATCAAAGATAGCTTAGGTTTAGGCATTTCTTACAACAATATTGCACAAATTTATTACCAAGATAAACAATATGATACAGCCTTAGTATATCTACAAAAATCTATGCTTATTAAGGAAAAAATGAAAGATAAAAATGGTATGCCTTATAGTCTGAACAATATCGCAGGCATATATTTTGACCAACAAAAATATGAATTAGCATTGGAATATCACCACAAATCTCTACGTATCAAAGAAGAATTAAACGACCAACAGGGTATTGCTACAAGTCTAAATAATTTGGCACAAGTCTATGCAAGCCAAAAAAAATACCAAATAGCCATCCAATATTACATCAGAGCATTGGGCATAGAAAAAATAGTAAAAGACAAACAAGGTATGATTTATAGCTTGAATGGGTTGGCTAAAATTTATAAAGATACCAAAAAATATGAGGAAAGTATTAGCAAAGGACTCGAAGCATTAGCTATTGCCAAAAATATTCACGCACTTTCAGAACTCAAAGATGTATATGAAACTCTATATCAAAGTTCCAAATTACAAGGCAAAATAGCCAACGCATTAATGTATTTTGAATTGCATAAGGCAATTAGTGATAGTTTGTATAGTGGGGAAAAAACCAAAGTATTAAACAGCCTAAATTCTTCTTATGAGTTGAGCAAAAAACAGCAACAGATTATGTTATTGCAAGAAAATAAACTTTTACAAGAAAATCAATTATTGCTAAAAGAAGAAGAAGCTAAAGAACAAAAAATGTATAGTATTGTTTTTGCTATTGCTTTAATGCTTTCGGGTTTGCTTGCAATAGTTTTGTATCGTAATAATAAACAAAAGCAAAAAACTAATTTAAGTTTAGAAATAAAAAATACAGAAATTCATACACAAAAACTCGAAATTCAAGAAACCAACGAAGAATTAAAGCAAATTAACGAAGAATTTAGGATTACTTTGGATTTACTTGCCCAACAAAAAGCCGAAATAGAACGTAAAAACGAAAATATTACTTCGAGTATTAATTATGCGAGGCGGATTCAAAATGCGGTTTTACCTTTTGAAGAATATATGAATAGTAGTTTTGGGGCAGATAATTTTTTTGTTTTTTATCAGCCAAGAGATATAGTTTCGGGAGATTTTTATTGGATTCATAATACAACAAATTCCGAATTAGATACCGTTTTATTAGAAGAACAAACTACATTTACACACAAAAAAACAGATACCAACTACAAAGATAAAATTGTGGTAGTGGTAGCAGATTGCACAGGGCATGGTATCCCTGGGGCATTTATGAGTATGATTGGTAATGAATTGCTTAATCAAATTGTAAATACTAACGAAATTACACAACCTAATACCATTCTAAAAAAACTACATATCGGTATTCGCCATGCTTTGCAACAAGAACTTACCGCCAATCAAGACGGTATGGACGTTTCGATTGTTACACTTACCAAAAATAAAGAGCATAGCACGAAAGATAAGCCAAAATTTGAAAAATTAGAATACGCAGGTGCAATAAATTCTTTGTATTATTTCCCAAAAAATAAAGAATTGATAGAAATTAAGGCAACAAAAAAATCTATTGGTGGCGACAGAACCAGCAATGATTCTGTATTTAATTTGCATACTTTAGATTTGTTAGACACACAATCTGGTGATTTTCAGCCACTTAGTTTCTATTTATTTACAGATGGTTATCAAGACCAATTTGGTGGAAATAACCATAAAAAATTTATGAGCAAAAATTTTAAAGATTTATTACAAGCCAATCAAAGCAAAGATATGCCCACACAGCACACCATTTTACAAACTACCCTTGTCGATTGGATAAACCTTGGCAAAGAACAACAAACAGACGATATTACGGTTTTAGGAGTGAAAATTAACTAACAGATGTTAGTAATTTTCAATTATTTGAGAAAATAAAATGATAACAAAAAGTGGTTTAGGCATATAAAAATCTACAAAGTATTTTGCAGGCTTTGTAAGATATTATGCAATATGTTAAAAGACTATTTTATTGCATTAACCTCGTTTCCAAAATCCAACGAAATTTGCGAAGAATAGCAATAATTTTTAGTAAATCATCTTTGTCCGTGCAGTCGTAAGATTTGGAAATGCAGTAACTTTTGCCTTCCATAATCGTAAAACTCCAATTTTTACCAATAGTTTCCACGCCATACTATGTGACAATTCTATTTAGCTTAAAAAGCAAAACCAAATCTGCTTCTTTATATTGTTTGCCTTCTTTAGTATTTTCAAAATTATCATCTAAAATTATTTTTTTGCGTGCCATAAGTAATATCTATTTGATACAAAGTTAAGAAAATTTGCTGCATAAATCTTATTTCCTATCCTATATTTTTGTAATTTTGTTGCCTATAACATACCTAAACACATGCAAATTACATCAAGAATTCCAAAAACTCCGACAGGCACAAAAATATCGTGTAAAGGTTGGGTGCAAGAAGCAGCCTTGCGTATGCTCTTAAACAACCTTGATGCAGATGTTGCCGAAAGACCAGAAGAACTTATCGTATATGGTGGCACAGGAAAAGCAGCACGCAATTTTGAGGCTTTTGAGTTGATTATCAAGGCTTTACAAGACCTCAAAGAAACCGAGACGTTGATGATTCAGTCGGGTAAGCCTGTGGCAATTTTGCCAAC
>JBIKRY010000115.1:0-13633 GCA_044348925.1 Bernardetiaceae bacterium | reverse complement strand
TCGAAAGACGTATAGACCAACAAATAGCCTTGTACCAATATTCGGATATTCCCATCAACAAACAATATTTACAAGCATTACAAGAGCAAGGCATACAAATAGTGCAGCTATCCAAATGGCTCAATGCGGTAACTGCTATCTTGACCAACGAACAAGTTAAGCAACTACAAAACTTATCTTTTGTAAAAAATATTGTGCCGATGAATAATAAATTTAGGATTTTGGGACAAACAGCACCAAAAGCAATAGAATATGCTCTGGCAATAGAACAGATGGAAGCCGAAGCTATGACAAAAGCAAATTTAGATGGCACAGGAATTTTGATTGGGGTAATAGATGCAGGCTATGTAGGGGCATCACAAAACGAATATTTACAACATTTGTTTGACGAAAAACGTATTTTGGCAGTCAAAGACCTTGTCAATCCTAAACGTACCGAATATTTTAAATATGCAGAAACCTCTTCAGATTCGCATGGAAATACGGTTTTGCAAATGATTACAGGTTACGAAAAAGGTGGCTCACAATATGGTTTTGCAACCAAATCACAGTTTTATTTGGCAAGAACAGACCACGGAGATAATGAATTTAGAGGCGAAGAAGATTATTGGGTATCGGCAATGGAATGGCTCGATAGTTTGGGAGTACGAGTAATTAATACGTCTTTGGGTTATGCAGTAGGATTTGACAATCCCGAAGAAAATTACAAACCCGAACAAATGGACGGCAAAACAAGCACTATCAGCAAAGCAACACATATTGCAAGCAACGAAAAAGGCTTGTTATTAGTGGTTTCGGCGGGCAATGAAGGAAATGATACAAATTGGCGAGTAGTTTCGACACCTGCAGATTCCGAAAGTGTTTTATCAGTTGGTGCAACACAACCAAACGGTCTGAAAGCTGGCTACAGTAGTATTGGCACAGAATTTATGCCCTATTTGAAACCAAACATTGCTTGTTTTTCGGCAAATGGAACTTCTTTCTCAGCTCCTATTCTCACTGGTTTTGCTGCGTGCCTAATGCAAAAAAATAAAAAAGCAAGCAACAAAGAAATATTTAGCATTATCGAAAAATCTGCACATTTGTATCCTTATGGCAATAATTATATTGGATATGGCATTCCAAAAGCAAGCAAAGCAATCAAAATAGCAGAAAATGCCAACGAAAAATTCCAAGAAAATAATCCAATCAAAGCCAAAGTAAAATATGAGTGGAAAGTAGCAAATAAGCAAGATAGAATTGTGTTGTTTCATAAAAAAAATGAAACTATTGTTGTTAGCCAAGATATTGTGTCTGCAAATAAAGAAAAATACAGTCTTATTAGACCTGAAAAAGTAAATAGAACCACTATAGTAGAAGGAAACAAAATAACGGAAATAATTTGGGAAGGCGAAACCCAAAAACAGCTAAAAAAAGCTGCCCGAAAAGCTAAAAAAGCTGCCCGAAAAAACCAACGAAAACAAAGCAAAAACAAATAAAAGCATAGATTAAAATCACACAAGCAAGCTAAGAAAATCTAAAAATGTTAGAAATCGTACATTTTAAAGCTATTGTAAAACGACTTTCCCAGTTGTTTTATGCAGTTTCTTTGCTATTGTTTAGTTTTGTCATTGGAATAACAGGTTATATGTGGATAGAAAAAATGAGTTTTAGCAACTCTTTTTTTATGTCTGTCATTATTATTTCTACTTTAGGAATGAATGAAATTAAGCCACTTAGCGAAACAGGTAAATTATTTACCTCTTTTTTTGTTATTTACAACCTAACTACATTTACTTTTTTTGCTTCGGTACTAACAAAATATATTTTTGAAGGTGAATTAAGAGATATATTCAGGCATTATATTAGCAAAAGTAATTCCTACAAAATGAAAAACCATACAATAGTTTGTGGATATGGCAGATATGGCAAAAGAATTTGCCAAGAATTAGAACGTAACCAAATACCTTATTTTGTTATAGAAAGTAATGCCGAAAAAATAGCTTTGCTCAAAGAAATAATGAACCCAAATAGCATTGCTTTTGATGGCAATGCAACCGAAGATGAAGTATTGCTGGAAGCAGGTATCAAAAAAGCAAAATCTATTATTTGTGCATTACCCGAAGATACAGACAATGTTTTTGTAACTTTAACTGCCAGAGAACTCAATCCAAACATCAAAATTATTGCAAAAGCCTCGCAAGAAACAACTGTAGGACGACTCTACAGAGCAGGTGCAAACGAAGTAGTATTGCCTGATGCTATTGGAGGTTTACAAATGGCTAATTTGGTAATACGTCCTGCTATAGTAGAGTTTATACGAATTATCACAGGCACAAGCACCAAAGTATCAGAGCCATTGCATCTCGAAGAACTTGCATACGAACAAATGTTGCCACAACAAAAAGGCAAAAGTGTTGCAGAACTCGACTTAAAAAACCAAACAGGGGTAGTTTTGATTGGCTATAAAGATAGTGTAAAAGGTTTTATTATTAATCCAAGTGATGACACAGTATTTAAAAACGGAGATATTCTTATTGTATTAGGTACTTTTTCGCAATTAAGTGCTTTTTTTGGAATCTGTAAAACCTATTAACAATAAATTTTTGTATATACATTTAGAAAAATAAACTTATTTGCCTTTTATTTGTTACTTATTTTATTAATAGCTAAAAATATGACTGCAAAAACCTACGGAAGTTCAGTATTTGGTGTAAATGCCTTTATGATTACGGTAGAGGTAAATGTTTCTTTAGGCTCAAAATATTTTATGGTTGGTCTGCCCGATAGTGCTATCAAAGAAAGTGAGCAAAGGATAGAGGCAGCATTGAAACATTACGGATTCAAGATGCCTCGCCAAAAAGTAGTAGTCAATTTGGCACCTGCCGACTTGCGAAAAGAAGGTTCTGCTTACGATTTGCCTATTGCACTTGGCATTTTACAAGCATCAGGGCAGATGAATAGCGAAATATTAGAAAAATATATTATTCTTGGCGAATTGTCTTTAGATGGCATTTTGCGACCTATCAAGGGTGCTTTATCTATTGCTATTGAAGCCCGCAAACAAGGTTTTAAGGGCTTTGTATTGCCCAAAGCCAATGCAGTAGAGGCAGCCATTGTAAATAATATAGATGTAATTGGGGTAGAAACACTGGAGGAAGCCGTAGATTTTTTTGAAAATAACTTAGTTATAGAACCCTTAAAAACAGATACAAGAGATATATTCTATAATGCCCAAAATTTATATGATGCAGATTTTTCGAATGTGCAAGGACAAGAAAATATTAAACGAGCTTTAGAAATTACTGCCGCAGGTGGACACAATGCCATTATGATTGGGCCTCCAGGTGCAGGAAAAACGATGTTAGCAAAACGAATTCCCTCTATTTTACCTCCATTGACTTTGTATGAAGCATTAGAAACTACCAAAATACATTCCGTTGCAGGCAAATTAGGTACAAAATCTTCGTTAATATCGCAAAGACCTTTTCGTTCCCCGCATCATACCATTAGTGATGTTGCTTTGGTGGGTGGTGGTGGCTATCCACAACCAGGGGAAATATCCTTGGCACACAATGGCGTTTTATTTCTTGATGAATTACCAGAATTTAAACGTGCAGTTTTGGAGGTTATGCGACAACCACTTGAAGAACGTAAAGTTACGATTTCGAGAGCCAAAATTTCTGTAGAATTTCCCGCAAATTTTATGCTCATTGCAAGTATGAATCCCTGTCCTTGTGGGTATTACAATCACCCCGAAAAAGAATGTGTTTGTGCCCCTGGAGTAGTACAACGCTATTTAAACAAAATAAGTGGGCCTCTTTTAGACAGAATAGACCTACATGTAGAAGTTACGCCTGTGTCTTTTGACCAATTAAGCTCCAATAGACCTACTGAAAATTCTGCCACAATTCGTGAAAGAGTTATCAAAGCACGTCAAATTCAAACAGAAAGATTTAAAACAACGCCAGATATTTATTCTAATGCCATGATGCCCTCACAAATGGTAAAAGAAATTTGTGTAATTAATGAATCGGGCAAAATTTTGTTGAAACGTGCTATGGAAAAACTTGGTTTATCGGCAAGAGCATACGATAGAATTTTGAAAGTTTCGCGTACTATTGCAGATTTGGCAGCAAGTCCTGATATAAAAATAGAACATTTGGCAGAGGCTATTCAATATCGAAGTTTAGATAGAGAAAATTGGGCAGGATAGGTGCAAATGGTAGAAATTGAAACCACTCCATTAGCACGTCAAACTTGCCCAAAGAAACGACTTTTTTAGGTTTATCACACAAAAATACGCAATAAACTAACAAAAGTAGTTTTCAATGCACCTTTGACGTGCTAATGGAGTGGTTTCAATTCCATTGCGGGTTTAACACAAATCACAGCAGGATCACAACACAAACTAAGTCCAATGCGGTGATAGTCGAACCAGCCACTACTGCGTAATTTTGCTGTCTTTAATAGAATTTATTAATGAGTCCATTTTATTTACACCCACATCATTTAATAATGTTGATTCAATAAAATTTTCAAAATTATACCTTACTATTTGAACCCCATTACAAGTTAAGTATGATTTTGAAATTACCTTTTTGTTTTTAATTACAAGAAAACAGTCACTAACCATACAAGTACCTAAATTAGATTTTTCGTGAAAAACTTTATTACCTATAATTTTTCTTAATTCAAATTCTTGTTTAGAACTTAATGGAATAAGTTCTGTGAAATTATATTTATTAAATGTTTTTAAAGCTTCTACATCTCCTTGAACATCTCCTTTAGATATTGTATAATAACTGCCATCTGGTAAGTCAAATACATTACTACAAGATATAAAAAAAAATAGGCAAAATATTTGTATGATTTTAATTTTTAAGTTCATGGTTAATCAGTTCTTGTGCCTTTTTCTATTTTAGTTCTTTCTTTTTTAGGTACTTTTTTTCGTGGCTTGTTTCTATCTGAAGGAGGAAAATATCCTGCCGTTGTTTGTGTCCACACAAACAACTCCACTAGCACGTCAAACTTGCCCAAAGAAACAACTTTTTTTAGTTTTAGCATACAAAAATACGAAATAAATTAACAAAAGTAGCTTTTTTATGTACCTCACTAAAATAAACCTATTCAACAATATAGATTGTATTAAGATTATATAAGCAATCTGTATGTTATTGTTTTGCAGTTGTACGCTATACGTAAGAAAATAGGAATATGCCACAGAGATGAGAAAATATTTTTGTAGGTTTTTATACTTATAATGGCTGGTAGTGTAGGCTTTGGTAACAACATAATTTCCGCTAATCTATAGAAAAATAGCAAAAAATACTTGTTAAATCTATAAGATTAATATATTTGCACAAGAAAATAGAATTAGCAAGGTATTTTGCTGGTAAATTCCTATTTATTTCTATAATTTTTTTGTAATAGCATATTGTAATAAAAAATATAATTTTGTAAATTTTCAAAATATATTACAAAAATTATGAAATATTTATTACTTTATTTAATTTGCACCACTTAAAACACTTTCATTGTCAAAATTGAAAAGATATATGTTCATAAAGACAAAAACACTATTATTTGCAGCTTCTATAAGTGTTTCACTTTGGGGCTGTAAAGCAGGCGGCGAATATGCAGGAACAGAGTATGCACCACAAATGTACACTACTCCAGCCTATGACCCTCTTTCGCAAGTGATAGACTCTACAGCAAGTGATTATAATTCGAACCGTTATAACGACTATAATGGCAAGAAAAATATGAATATGCGGGAGCCTGTTGCAGGGACTGTAAAACGCCAAAATTATTTGAGTGCCACAGGAAATATCCGCCTGACAGACAGCACCAAGTTGTTAGTCTATGAATTGCACAAAGATAGTATTGCTTTGGCAGGTCGTATCCTAAAAAATCCAATTCCTTTAGACTCCGCAGGGCAAGTGTTGGCAGAAGGCAAACACCTTTATACCAATTTTTGTTCTCCATGCCATGGAGCCGAAGGCAAAGGCGATGGCAAAGTTGGAGTCATGTATAAAGGGGTAGCAAATCTAACAGGTGGTGCTATCAAAACAGCAACTGAAGGGCATATCTTCCACACTATTACGTACGGGCGTAACCGTATGTGGTCGCATAAAAGCCAAATTAATCCTGAAGAAAGATGGAAAATTGTGCATTATGTACAAAAACTTCAAAAAGGAGAAAACTAATCTCTGACCTTTAATTTTGACTTTTAATATAGATACCATATGAAATCTGATGTACAATATAACTTAGATGAAAAGTATGTTTTTTCGGATAAATCTAAGAAAAACATTTTTATAGTTCTAATCATAGGAATTATATTTTTTGCAATAGGAGTAGCAATGAATGCCTTTGGTACAGGTGGTGGAGAACACCACGCCTTAGCTTTCAATGACCCTGTAGGCACAGTAGCAGGTGGAGAACATCATGCAACGTCATGGACTACCCGATTAATTGCAGATTTGTGGATAAATACCATTTTCTTTCTTGGTATTTCGATGATAGGCGTATTTTTTATCGCCATTCAATCAGCAGCTCACGTAGGCTGGTCAGCAGCTATCAAAAGAGTACCCGAAGCATTTGGGGCATTTTTGCCATTTATGGGTATTATGATGATTATCGTATTTGCCGTTGGTGGACACGATATTTTTCACTGGACACACCACAGTTTGTTCGAAGAAAAATTAGCAGACGGTACAGCAAATCCTGAATATGATGAGATTATAGCAGGCAAAGCAGGTTTTCTAAACCCTATTTTCTTTTATGTTACCATAGGTTTTGTGTTTGTTTGGTATTTCTTTTGGACTTTAATTCGCAAAAATTCTATTGCAGAAGACCAAGAAGGTGGCACAGCAAGATTTTGGAAAATTAAAACTTTAGCTACTTTATTTATTATCTTCTTAGCAATTACTTCTTCAATCGGTGCTTGGATGTGGATAATGTCTATAGACACACACTGGTTTTCTACTATGTTTGGTTGGTATATGTTTGCAAGTTGGCACGTATCTGGTTTAGCAACCATTGCTTTAGTGATTATGTTCTTAAAAGATGATGGCTATTTGAAAATGGTAAACGAAAACCACTTACATGACTTAGGTAAATTTATTTTTGCATTTAGCATTTTCTGGTCTTATGTATGGTTTGCTCAATTCTTGTTGATATACTATGCAAATATTCCAGAAGAAACAGCATATTTTATAGACCGTCTAAGCAATCCAACCTATTCTAAAGTATTTTTCTTAAATATTTTCCTAAATTTCATTTTCCCATTCTTTGGTTTAATGACAAGAGATGCAAAACGTAAAACTATTATTTTGAAAATAGTATGTTTTGGCGTATTAGCAGGACATTGGATAGATTTTTACCAAATGGTTACCCCAGGCGTATTAAAAGGCGAAGGTACTATCGGATTTATGGAATTAGGTTTGATGATGATTTATGTAGCAGGTTTAGCATTTACAATCGGTGTAAATTTAGCTAAAGCTCCATTAGTTGCCAAAAACCACCCAATGTTACAAGAAAGTTTACACCACAATATTTAATCACTACTACAAAACCGATAAGATATAGCCAAAATCTTATGGGTTTTGTTTCTAAAATAAACTTTCAATATTTCCTCAAAATTGCGAAACTTTATTACAAACATTTTGTATATTTAACGTAAGATAAAACAACAATTTTATGAACTCTTTACTTCTTATTACTGGTGGTATTCTATTCATAGCTGCATTAGTTATGGTCTATAGAATATTGTTATTGGTGCAAGTGGCAAAGGGAAATGCAGGACAGAAAAAAATAGGCACAAGCAATGCCATTAATGGATTTCTGTTTATTGTCTTTTTCTTTGTAGGTTTTGGCTTAATTGCTTGGTATTCGGGTATTGCAGCAAAAGATTTTCTACCTGTTGCAGCTTCCGAACATGGAAAACGAACAGATGACTTGTTTTGGTTGGTTACGGCAGTAGTATTTGCGGTATTCTTCCTTACCCATTGCATCTTGTTTTTTGCTCCATTCAAATACCGTTATAATGAAGACCGTAAGGCATTTTGGTATCCACACAACAATAAATTAGAAATAATTTGGACGGTGATACCTGCTATTGTCTTAACGGTATTGGTTATTTCGGGTTGGAAAGTTTGGTCTGATGTAATGAGTGCAGCACCAAAAGATAGAGTAGAAATCGAAATTATGGGTAAGCAATTTAACTGGCAAGTACGTTATGCAGGCACAGACAATGTGATAGGCAAATATGACTTCCGTAAAATTGATGCAACAAACTCTTTTGGAATGGATTTTAATGATAAAGCAAACTTTGATGACTTTACACCAAATGAAATTCACATGCCAAAAGGCAAAAATATATTGCTAAAAATTAGAGCAAGAGATGTTTTGCACAGTGTATTTATGCCACATTTTAGAGTGAAAATGGACGCAGTACCTGGTATGCCAACACAGTTTTGGTTTGTACCAACTATGTCCACTGCTGAAATGCGTGCAGAGTTGGCAAAAAATGGCAAACCAAATGCAGACAAATTCGATTATGAATTAGCTTGTACCGAAATTTGTGGACAAAGTCATTTTGCAATGCGTATGAAAATTATTGTAGATGAGCCTGCAGACTATGAAAAATGGCTTGCAACACAAAAAACTTGGTATTCCTTAAATAAAGAATATGTAGACCAGTTGAAATTAGATGGAAAAGAAAAATTGAGTGCTTCTACCAAATAATTTCACTCGTATTATAACTTTCAACCGTTTATATTTTTACTTAAATATTAAATACTATGGCAAATGCCCACGTAGAAATTCATGCTCATGATGCACATGCACATGGACATGGGCATGATGAGCATCATGAACATCATGAACAGTCTTTTTTTGAAAAATACATTTTTTCACAAGACCACAAAGTAATAGCTAAACAATTCCTTATTACGGGGTTGTTATGGGCTTTGCTTGGAGGAGCAATGTCGGGTTTATTCCGTTTGCAATTAGGTTTTCCCGATGCGGATTTATCATTTCTAAAGCCGATTCTTGGTGGCTGGCTTACAGATAAAGGTAAAATAGACCAAGAATTTTACTTAGCATTGGTTACCATGCACGGTACTATTATGGTATTCTTTGTATTGACTGCGGGTTTGAGTGGAACTTTTAGTAATTTCTTGATTCCATTGCAAATTGGAGCAAGAGATATGGCATCTGGATTTTTGAATATGCTATCTTATTGGTTCTTCTTTATCTCTAGTGTGTTAATGTTTAGTTCCATTTTCATCTCTACAGGTCCCGCAAGTGGTGGCTGGGTAATTTATCCGCCGTTAAGTGCGTTGCCACAAGCCATGTCTGGTTCTGGTTTAGGTATGACTTTGTGGTTGTGTAGTATGGCAATTTTTATTGTATCATCTTTATTAGGTAGTATCAATTACATTACTACAGTAATCAATATGCGTACAATAGGTATGTCATTTACCAAATTACCTTTGACAATTTGGGCATTTTTCATTACTGCCATTATTGGTGTTTTGTCTTTCCCTGTATTGTTTTCGGCAGCTTTGTTATTAATTTTTGATAGACATTTTGGCACAAGTTTCTACTTATCCGAAATTTATATCGGTGGGGAGGCATTATCTAATGTAGGAGGTAGTCCTGTATTATTCCAACACTTATTTTGGTTTTTGGGACACCCAGAAGTTTACATTGTATTATTACCTGCTTTAGGTATGACTTCCGAAATTATTGCAACCAATTCTCGCAAACCTATTTTTGGTTATCGTGCTATGATTGGTTCTATGTTAGGTATTGCATTTTTATCTTTCATTGTTTGGGCTCACCACATGTTTATGTCAGGTATGAATCCATTTTTAGGTTCTATTTTTATGTTCCTAACTTTGATTATTGCCGTACCTTCCGCAGTAAAAGCATTTAATTATATCACTACTTTGTGGAGAGGTAATTTGGTGTTTACTCCAGCTATGTTGTTTTCTATTGGTTTGGTATCTTTATTTATCTCTGGTGGTGTAACAGGTATTCACTTAGGAAACTCTGCTTTGGATATTCAATTACATGATACTTATTTTGTAGTAGCACACTTTCACTTGGTAATGGGTGCAGCTTCATTCTTTGGTATGATGGCAGGAGTTTATCATTGGTTTCCAAAAATGTTTGGTCGTATGATGGACGAAAAAATGGGTTATATCCATTTCTGGGTAACATTTGTAGGTGTTTATATGGTATTTTTCCCTATGCACTACATTGGTATTGCAGGTTTTCCACGCCGCTATTACTCTTGGACAAACTTCGATGCTTTTCAAAGTTTTACAGATTTGAATATGTTTATTAGTATTGCAGCATTATTGGCTTTAACAGGACAATTAATCTTTGGTTTCAACTTTTTCTATTCGATGTTCAAAGGTCGTTTAGCACCATTGAATCCTTGGAATTCGACTACCTTGGAATGGACAACTCCACGTTTCCCTGGACACGGAAACTGGGAAGGCAAAATTCCTACAGTATATAGATGGCCTTATGATTATAGTAAACCAGGGGCAAAAGAAGATTTTATTCCGCAAAATATTCCTTTGTCGCAAACTCCAGAATCTAATAATGAGCATGATATTCATGACTTAGAAACAGAAAAAGAGTTGGCTGCTTAACAAAAAAAACCTTTACAAATATATTTGTAAAGGTTTTTTTTTGTATATACAATGTTAGATGCAATTACCGCAAAAACAGAAATCTTTATCTATAAAATTATTACATATCTATTGTAGAGCAGAAAATATCTTATACTTTTGTATTAATACCTAAAACATATACCAACATGAAAATCAATAAAATTTTACTATTTTTCTATCTATTTTTTATTTCTCTTAGTTTATTTGGGCAACAAATTCAACGCATACAATTTAAAGGCACAGGTACAAAACCTTTGATTTTAACTTTGGAATGTTGGGATGATGACCTGATACATTTCCGTTTTGGAGATGACAAAACCAATGGCAAAATGTTTGTCAATACTACTCCGTCTATTGCAAAAACAGATTATACAGGTGCTAACGAATTTCAACAAAATGGAAATACTGTAGAAACAAAGGACTTAAAAATAGTTTTTAATCCCTATAGTTTTACTGTTACTATGATTGATAAGCAACAAAAAGATTTAATCTTAGTAACTTTTACGCCTACCAGTGTAGATGGAAATTGGCGAGGCTTTCGAGCTTACAAAAAAAGTCATACCCATTTTTTTGGTTTAGGGCAACAATTTGACTTTTCTAAACTTGGTAGTGTAGAATTTGATTGGAATGGCAAAAAACGTATTGGTGGAAAACATGGCAACGAAATGGTGTATGCAAATGGTGGTGCAACAGGCAATACACAATTACCTATTTTGTATGCTTTGCATAGTGCAAAATTTGAAAATTATGCAGTTTTGTATGACAATGAATACAAGCAGAGATGGGATTTTAGCCCAAAACACGAATGGACAGCCGAAGCAGACGGTGGTGAGGTAGATTTTTTCTTCTTCCACGGCAAAGATTTGAAAGATTTGCGAAAAGATTTTATGGAATTGACAGGCAGACCACCAATTCCACCTAAAAAAATGTTTGGTTTATGGGTTTCAGAATTTGGCTATGATAATTGGGCAGAAGTAGATGAAAAACTAAATTCGTTACAAAAAAACAAATTTCCTGTAGATGGTTTTGTGATGGATTTGCAATGGTTTGGAGGTATAAAACCAGAAGATTCGCAAATGGGAAAATTGGATTGGGATACCAAAAATTTTCCAGACCCAAAGACAAAAATTTTGCAGTATGACACCAAAAATGGTATTGGAATTATGACTATCGAAGAGGCGTATGTGGCTAAATCAAGACCAGAATTTGACCAAATGGCAAAATTAGGATTATTGGCAAGTTATGCGTTGGATAGAAAAAACTTTTTTGTATTGCCAAAAGCATGGTGGGGTGCAGGTGGTATGTTTGATTATACAAATCCCCAAACACAACAATATATTCACCAAACTAAACGATTAAAACTTATCAATGATGGGGTAATTGGACATTGGTGCGACTTGGGAGAACCCGAAAATTACAACGATTCCTCTATTTATGTAGGTGGTTATCACAAAGATATTCACAATTTATTTGGTTTCAAGTGGTTACAAGGTATTGCCGAAGGCTATAAAAGTTCAAAAATCATACAAAGACCATTTGTATTGGCAAGGTCTGGAGCTATAGGAATGCAACGCTACGGAGCTGCACTATGGTCAGGGGATATTTCTTCACGTATGACGAGTCTTGCAGCACAAACCGCAGGGCAGGCAAATATGGCATTTTCGGGAATCGACTATTATGGCTCGGATATTGGCGGATTCCACCGTTTTATGGATACTACAGTTCGGGTAGATTTGCAAGATAGTTATACACGTTGGTATGCCTATGGAACATTATGCGAAATTCCTGTACGTCCACACACTTCTAACGTAGATGAAAAACGCCAAAATGAAACAGCACCCGACAAAATTGGTGATGTACCGAGTAATTTGGCAAATACAAGGCTGCGATATGCTCTAACCCCTTATTTGTATTCTTTAGCATATAAAGCATATACGATTGGTGAGCCTATTATTGCACCTTTAGTCTATCATTACCAAACTGATAAGCACGTAAATAATCTTGGCGACCACAAAATGATAGGTGAATTTTTGCTAACTGCTGCTTCTACGGTAGCAAACGAAAAAACAAAAGATGTATATCTGCCACAAGGTACGTGGTTTGATTTTTATACCAATAAAGTTGTTAAAGGACGGGCAAATTTTGTAAATAATATTGCTTTATATAGAAATGGTTTATTCAAATTGCCATTGTACGCAAAAGCAGGAGCTATTATTCCTATGATGTATGTAGATGAACAAACAATGAATATTTTGGGGAAAAGGACAGATAATAGCATACATAATGAACTGATTATCAAGGTTTTTGCTGATGAGAATTTGAAAGAATTTTTGTTGTATGAAGATGATGGAAAAACAGTATATTATCAACAAGGAGATTTTCGGACAACAGTTCTCGAACAATCGGGCAACAAAGACGAACACCGAATCCATATTGGTGCTGCCAAAGGTAACTATAATATGGAAGAAAATCGAAATTGCCTCATAGAATTAATAACTCCCAAAAGTACCAAAGGCATAAATGTAAATGGCGTTGCAATTAAGGCATATTCCTCTCGTAAAGAGTTAGACGAAAATCCGTCTGGCTTTGTGCAAGAAAAAGATGGCATTATTATCAAAACCAAAACAACAAAAGTAAACGAAGAACAAAAAATAGTAGTAGTTTGGTAAATAACGTGAACTACGGATTACTTTATTGATAATCAATGAGTTACAAGTAAAATATATAATAAATCAGCAATTCCCACTTTGGCAATTCAATGGTCAATTTTTGATATTTCTATGATTTAAAGCAAGTTAATATTTTATGTCCAAAAGTTTTATCCCTAAAAAAAGTCCTTACTTTATAGCAGAACTATATTCTTTTTCAAAGAATTTCAAAAATTTTGCACAACTCTACCAAGAGTTGGCAAATGCCTATAGGGTAAAATTGGAATAAAGTGCCAAAGTGGGAATTGCTGA
>JBIKRY010000114.1:0-13661 GCA_044348925.1 Bernardetiaceae bacterium | reverse complement strand
TTTTTTAACCCCTTATTCGGGTTTGCTACAGATTCGCAAATATGCTGAAAATCAAACAGATACGGTTTTAGGTGAAAAATTTGCTGCGATTGACACTTTGGCAGAACAAGTAAAAGAGGAAATTTATAACTTGTTGGTGGGTGAAATTGGTTATTTTGATTAAACTTAGGAAAATGTATTGAATAGTGTTTTTGGTAATTTATTCTGTTAAAAGTATAATAAAATAAGTAGGTAAGTTTTTTATAAAACAAAGACATTAGCTAAAAAAAGTAAACGTATCGAATACAAAAAATAATAAAATTCTTACTTTTGTAAAAAACTATCTTATGAAATCTTCACCTATAGTATTTTCTATTTTTGTCATTAGTTTATTGGCTTTAGTTTCCCCGATTTTTGCTCAAGAACTTCGTTGCAATGTGCTTTTAAACACAGACCAAGTGCAAACCCAAGAAAAAAGCATACTTTCACAGTTGCAACAAAATATTCAAAAATTTATGAATGAAACTCGTTTTACCAATCAAGATTATAAAGAAAATGAGAGGATAAAATGTACTTTATTCATTACCTTAATGCCCCAAAATACAGAAAATCCAAGTCGTGGTACAGACGTAGCAACGGGCAATTATGCAGCTACAGTACAGATTCAATCTCTAAGACCTATTTATGCAAGTACCTACGAAAGTCCGATGTTATTATTTTTTGACCAAAATTTTACATTTAGCTATCAGCCAAATCAACCCCTAATTTTTAATGAAAATGCAAATAATAGTAACTTAACAGCATTATTGGCATTTTATTCTTATATAATTTTGGCTTTAGATGCCGATTCTTTTGCCGAAAAATCAGCAAATCCACTAATAGAAAGAATATTGAATATTACCAATAACTCCCAACAAAGTGGAGCAGGTTGGACAAATAATGATAATAGAAATAGATATTGGTTGTCTGAAAATCTCAATAGTCCACAATTTATTGCCTTTCGTGAGGCTATGTATCTCTATCATAGACAAGGATTAGATATGTTTGTAAAAGATGCAGAAGGAGGACGCAAAAAAATAATAGAGGCATTAGAAAAATTAAAGGCTATCAATAAATTAAGACCTGTAGATGCTCTGCTAATAGATATTTTTATGGACGCAAAAGTGAATGAATTAATCAAAATTTTTGGGCAGGGAACTCCCGAAATGATTAAACAAGCTACCGACATCATGGTATTGTTAGACCCACAAAATGGCGACAAATATCGAGCATTGATAAAATAATAAAAAAGCTATTCATTAGGTTTTAATAATATATTGCTTGCAATAGTAGTTAGAGAAGTAATCTTTACCAATTAAAATGCTTTTATTTTTAACTTTTTATTTGCTTTTTTATTTTTTATATTTTACTTTGTCAAACAAATATATTATAGGAAATTAGCAGGTGCTAAAAATTACTATAGCTATTCTTAACTATTAAAACCTATTTCTTATGGCAGGCTTGACAAGCAATTTCAAAGATTTTCTCAAAAATATAGAGCAAACTATCGTAAAACTTACTGTATTGGAAATTCGCACCGTAATAGGCGAATACACCATTGCACCCGACAATAGCGTGCAACCAATAGCTGGTGCTGACCTCAAGATTTTTGAAAGCAAAGTTAATTTATTAGACGGTGATATTCAATCTAATATTAGCACCCAACTCATAGCACCCGAATACGATTGGGTACGAGAATTTCATGCACGAAAAGAAGAAAAAGGACATGAAATTATCAATAACAATATTAAAGCTATTATGTCGCTAATGGAATTATACAAAAGTGCAAAAAGTACGGCTGCAAAAGATTCTGCAACTACAGCACCTATAGAAGTACCAAGCACCGAATATCCACCTGCTGCCTAAACTATTGCCATAAAATTAGTAATAACTTGCAAAATAAGTAAATACAATAGACTTTTTTAGGGAATAGATTGTATATTTTCTACATATTTGTTCTATATTCATTACTTATTTTGTAATTTATTTTGCAAAATAAATGCCCTACAGATAAACTTTTCCCCCAAGTATCTTGTTACCTTAGCAATATTTCAAGTCATAAAATACCACAAAACTATGTTCAAATATCTTTTAACTTTTGTATTCGGCTTATTTTTACATACTGCCGTTGCACAATCGCAACCCGACAATGTTGAGTTAAAACTCAAAACATCTGCACAATGTGATATGTGTAAAAAACGTATAGAGAAAAAAATAAGCTTAGAAAAAGGCGTGAAATCTGTAGTTTTAGATGTAGATAGCAAAGTGCTAACTATCGTATATAATAAAACCAAAACAGATGCCAAAGCATTGAAAACTGCAGTTAGCAAAGTAGGTTATGATGCTGAAGATGTTGTTGCAGACCCTACAGCCTACAAAAAACTTCCTGAATGTTGCCAAAAAGGAGGACATTAAAAGAAATAGGAAATATGAGTGATGAAATATAATTCGTGTAAGTTTCGTAGTAGTACAGAACTTACATGAATTATATTTCATCACTCATATTTATTACTTATTCGTCTTGTGCTTCGTATTCCCCTTTTTTCTTGCCGATAAGTTGCACCAAAACTTTATCCACTTTGTTGCTATCCATATCCATAATCTCAAAACGATATTCTCCAAATTCTACCACATCTGCCTCTTTTGGCAACCTTTCCAACTGGTACATCATAAAGCCTCCAAGTGTAGAATATTCATTGGTAAAACGGTGAAAATCTAACATTTCTTTTAACTCGTCTATTTTAATATCGCCATCTACCAACCAAGAACCATCTTCTCTTTTTACGGCTTTCAATTCATCGGTTTCTGCAAAAGCAGGCATTTCCCCAAAAATAGATTCTATAATATCATGTAAAGTTGCAAGTCCTTGAATTTCACCATATTCATTCAAAATCATTGCTGCATAATTACGATTTTTTCTGAAGTTTTCGAGTAGTTGCAAAGCAGGCATATTCATGTGTACATACAAAGGTTGTTTGATAAGTTCTTCCAAAATTACCTCCTCCAACTCTATAAATTGCTTAAAAATATCACGAATATATACCACGCCCAGCACTTTATCTAACGACCTATCACAAACAGGAAACATATAATATCCAGAATTGAAAATTACATGACGCACTTCCATTTCCGAACTATTAATATCTAACCACGCAATATCACTGCGGTTGGTCATCAAAGTATGTGCTTTTCTATCACCAAAACGGAATACACCTTTTACCAATTCCGATTCTTTTTTCTCAATAATACCGTGTTGCGAGCCTTGTTCAATCATTAATTTTAGTTCTTCTTCTGTCATTGGTGCTTCTTCGTTGATTTCTACATTTAATATTTTGAGTATTAATTTTGTAGAAACACTAAGTAAAGACACTAATGGCGAGGTTACTTTTGCCAACATTTTCATAAATGGGGCAAATTGCACTGCAATTCCTTCGGGATTATTCATACCAATAGCTTTTGGTACTAATTCACCCAAAATCAAGGATAAGTAGGTTGTTGCACCAACCACGACACTAAAACTCAAAATTTCGGCATAAGCTGCTATTTCGGGTATCAATGCCCATTGTGCTGCCAATGCTTTGGTAATTGTGCTACCACCGTATGCACTTGCTAAGGTACTTACTAAAGTAATACCAATTTGTACTGTAGATAAAAATTTGTCGGGTTCTTTAGCCAATTCCAATGCAATGACTGCATTTTTGTTGCCGTATTTTGCTTTTTGTTGTAATCGTGTCTTTCGTGACGAAATTAAGGCTATTTCGGACATCGAAAAAATGCCATTAATAATAATAAGTATGACGATAACTACTGCTTCAAACATTGTTAGTAAATTATGTTACAATAAGATGATTTGTTGAATGTATATTTTCTAATTCATAGGAATATACTCTTATAATTAGAATAAATTTTTGTTGTTTAGTATAATTTTTTTATCAATATTACTTTTACAAAATAAGAATTACAAGTTTACTAAAAAAAATATCTTTAACGCAGTTTATAGCCTTTTTTTTTAAAAAAATAAATTAGCTTATTAAAAAAAAAAATGCAAAAATATTAAAATTTTACATACAATTTCTATATATTTACCGCAAAATAGTTGGTAAACCTTACTGCAAAGCTATTTTAAGTTCTTATTTCAAAAATTTAATGTATTATTTTAATGAAAACTGGTAAAGTAAAGTTTTTTAATGAATCCAAAGGTTTCGGATTTATTGTAGATGATGCCACCAAAGGCGACATCTTTGTTCACATCAGCGAAATTGCAAATGGTGTAGTATTAAACGAAGGAGATTCTGTTTCGTTTGAGGTGAAAACAGGCAAAAAAGGTTTAAACGCAGTTAATGTATCGAAAATATAAGCTATTAGGCTTTTACATATAATTGTTTTGCTAAGTCTTTATACTTCTTTCTTGTAGAAAGAAGTATTTTTTTGATTAAAATAGATTAGTAAAGTCTATAGAACAGACCTTACTAATCTATTTTTTTAGGTGTTCTTTAGTAGATTTTCCCGAACAAATTTTTGTGTATATATTTTTATACTATTTCTCACTGCTCTAAACTGCTCTTGTATTTGTTCTTCTGTCCCTGTAGCTTTGGCTGGGTCTGGAAAATTGTAATGCAATTTTTGTGCTTTAGTAAGAAAAACAGGGCATTGTTCTTGAGCATTATCACATACAGTAAGCACAAAATCAAAATCAACCTCTTTGTACTCCTCCACATGATTAGACGTATGTCCCGAAATGTCTATAGCATCTTCTTGCATCGTAGCCACTGCCCTCGGATTTACGCCATGCGTTGCAATGCCTGCACTATAAATTTGTGCCAAATTACCTGCAAAATATCGCAAATAACCTTCTGCTATTTGGCTTCTACAGCTATTTCCTGTGCAAAGTACCAATATTTTTTTCATTGTTTGTATTTTTAAAGTCAAAGTCTAACAACAACCGCCACCTGGTACACAAGACGAAGTTTTTGTTTCTATATTGGCTATGTTTATTTTTTGTTTTTCTACAGGAATTCCACATTTATCTTTTGCCAAACAATCTGTTTGTTTTGCTACCAACACAAAATTGTTGTTGTAAAAATCTAAAGTATATTTTCCAATAGTTTCGGCTTGGTATTCCACTTCTATTTCAAAATCTCCAATGCCCAATTTCTGCTCCGACAATGTAATAATATTTAATAGTTTTTTGGGTTTTAGCCTATGTTCTGTGTCATTGGCATTCCAAAGTTGGAAATTTGCCACTTTTTCAAATCTTTCCATACCACCACAATCAATAAAATGTTTGGTAATGAGTCCAACTTCGGTTACATGGAAATGTTCGGCTACAAATTCTCCGTTTGGAAGTTGAAAGTTTACTGCCTCAGCAGTTGCAAGATGTTTTTTAATTTCTGAAATTTTCATTTTTTTGGCGTTTAAATTAACAACAATTTGATTTTTTATTTTCTATTTTATTAGCAATATGTAGGAAATATTTTTGCAAAATTTCTAATGCTGTTTCATCAATACAATAACAAATAGCATTTCCTTCAATATTTCCTTTGATTATCCCCGCATTTTTGAGTTCTTTCAAATGTTGTGAAACCGTTGGCTGTGCCAAAGGCAATTCCTTGACAATGTCGCCACAAATGCACGTATTAACTTGCAATAAATAATCCAAAATAGCAATTCGTGCTGGATGCCCTAATGCTTTTGCAAGTGTTGCTAACTGATTTTGTTGCTCGGTAAAATGGTCTGTTTTGCTTGCACCCATATTGAATTGTAAAGTTTATTATTACTATATTGCAATATTACGATAATAATTTGAAATAAAAAAATAAAATCAACTTTTTAATTTAAGATTCTTCTGTATGTCTATGTTTTTATGGTAGTTAAAATAATTTTGATGTGAAAAACCTAAATTATCTTTGCAAGCAACTAAAAGTTAGCATTTTTTAGTAATATTGCACACAAATCCTTATTTGTTAGCCTTTGTGCAAGAACTAAACATACAATTATGGCAAAAAAAGCAGCAGCTATTCCTATTAAAAATAGCAATACAAATGAAAATACTACAAATAGTAGCAACTCTGCAATTACTTATCCACCGTTTACCGTTTCGAATACCGTTTTATATGGTTTAACTTTGGCATTGGTGGCGTTTTATTATTTATTTTCCAATACATCAGATGGATTTTATCAACAAGATGAGGCAGCCCATTATGTTTCGATGCTTAATTTTTGGAATAACCCTAACAATATTATTGGAAATTGGGAAAAACCTGGTTACAAATTTATTTATGTGATTCCTGCATTACTTGGCAAGCCTGCTGTGATGTTATTAAATTGTATATTTTCGGCACTTTCTGCGTTTTTTGCTTATCGAGTAGCCGAAAAATTGCAAAGCAAAGTACCTTTACTTGCTTTTGTATTTTTAGCTTTTCAGCCTCTTTGGGCAGGACTTGCTTTTCGCAATTATTCCGAATTAATTTCTGCTTTTTTACTTATTCTTACAATTTATCTTTATTTATCCGATAAATTTCTATTTTCGGCTTTGGTGGCTTCCTATATTTGTTTTATTAGGCAAGAATTTTATCCTATTTTGGGGCTTTATTTTTTATGGTTTGCCTATCGCAAACAATTTATACCTGCTTTGGCTTTGTCGGTTTTTCCAATGATTCATAATTTTTGGGGAATGGCATTGACAGGAGATTTTTTATATTTATTGCATACGATTTTGGGAACAAGCCAAAAAATTGGTGATGCCTATCAACGTGCTGGTTTTGAACATTATTTTAGGTTTTCGGCTGTTATTTATGGCTCTATCTGCCTACCTTTATTTGTAGCTTACCTTGCTGCCAAAATTACACAACGCCAACATCCACCATATATTGCCCTACTACCTGCGGTTTTATACTTTTTGATGTATTGTATTTTCAATATTCAATCTTTCCCTATTGGACCTTCGAGTGCAGGAAATCTACGATATTTGGTAATTATTTCGCCATTGGTAGCCGTTTTTGCTGCTTTGGCAATAGACGAAATGCGAAATACAGAAAATAAAATATTTATATTGAGTAGTTTAGCAATTTTGGCAATAATTGCTTCGGTGTATATGACCTATAACCATAATTTTGTTAGATTTAATGAAGAAGAAAGAGATTGGAAAATACTAATAGGTTTGTTTTTTAGCTCTATTTTACTCATTATTCCACTCACTACACAACAATATACCTATTCTTTTTCGGGTTTAGTATTGTTTATTACCCTCATTACCTTAAAACCGATTAAACTATCTGAAGAAGATAAAACTTGCAAAATTGTTGCTGAATGGTATCAAAACTATGAAAAAGCAAATGGAGAGCCACAAGTATTGTATCACCACGATATGTTTAGCTATTATTTGAATAAGCCAAAAGGTAGTTTCAAAACCCCAGTGCAATTTATTAGCGAAGAAAACGCCAAAAAATTACCAAAAGGAAGCCTTATTCTTTGGGAATCTCATTATAGTTATAGACCAGAACTGCGAAAAACAGACGTTACCTACGAGTTTTTTACGAGCAAACCACAAGAATACGAATTGATACAGCAATTTGTGAGTGCAGATGAAAGATTTGGGACATTGATTTTTAGGAAACTATAATTAAATAATTTAATTTATCAAAAAATTACATCTTGTTTGTAGCACGTCTTTTAAGGAGTAAAATAATTTTGAAGTAGAAATAAAATATCTAAAATGCTACTAAATTGTAATGTTTTACAGTATTTGCTTTGCAAATACCGTAAAACATTAGCACATAAAATAGAAAAAAAATATTTTACTTCTGAGGAAATTATTTAAACAGTTTCTAAATTATAGGTCAAAATATCATAAAGAAACATTAAAAAAAAATACTAAATAATTTTGGAAGTAAAAAGTTATTAAATATTTTAGCGAAGTAAAAATATTTAATTTAAAACTTTTAAAATTTTTAGATATGATTAATTTATTAGGTGCTATTTCACTTTTTCCTTATAGTAGAGGAACTAAATTTGGAGACACATATAGCTCTGTGCCTACTACTTGGGTGCTGTGTGATGGAAGGACTTTGAATATTTCAGAGTATCCTGCTCTTTTTGATTTGATTAAGACCAAATATGGTGGTGATGGTGTTAAAACTTTTGCTGTTCCTGATTTGCGTACTTACTTAAAACCAACCGACAAAAATTATAATAAATACAATGCAAAACAACCACTTTCTCCCTATTATTTTATATGTATTCAAGGAATTGCCCCTTCTGACTATAATGATAATGAGGTGGAAGTATTGTGGGGGGGTCTTCAGTTTTTTGCTTTTGATTTTGCTCCAAAATGGTTTATGAAATGTGAGGGACAAAATATTAATATTGTAGAAAATCAAGGTTTATTTTCTACTTTAGGTATCAAATTTGGTGGTGACGGTTATAAAACTTTTGCCTTACCTGATTTTAGAGAAGTAAAAATAGCAGGGCAGAGTATTAATTGTTGTATTGCAACACAAGGAATTTATCCTCAAAGAGACCGTAGTGATTTTGGAGGTATGAATTGTTATTTAGGAATGATTATTCCTTATGCCTATAGTTTTTCCTTTGCTACAGCTTGTAATGGTGCTGCTTTGGCTATAAATAGTTATAGTGCAGTCTATAGTTTATTAGGAAACACTTTTGGAGGGAGTTATCCTAATTTTGCACTTCCTAATATTTCTCCTATTAAAATAAAAACCCCTAATGAAACAGTAGAAGTTAAATATGCTATTTCACTTGAAGGTATTTATCCAATGTTTGAGTAGTGCATGTGAGTTGTGTAGTATCTGTAGAACGGACTTTAGTCCGTTTTTAATACCAAACGGGCTAAAATCCGTTCTACAGTAGCACTACGCAACTTGTATTAAATACAATAGTTTGCATAATAATTATAACTATTCTTCGCAAGTTCAAATTAATTATAGAAACTACTCTATTAGACTAACTTTTTAGTATTTTTTTACAATCAAGGACTTATTCATAGTGCAAAGGCAAAGAAGAAGTTTTGAAAAGGTTGTTGTAGTTTTTTACGATTGTCAAGGTCTATCGACCATTGCCAACGTAAAAAACTACAAATACCTTATTCTAAAATTCACTTAAATTTTCGGATAATGGTAATTATTTGTGTAACTTTGGTAAATAAAACTATCAAATTATGTCATATAGCAAGTTTAAAAAATTAGAACAGTTAAGTAAAGAACTAGGAATTAGTTATAAAAACATTGCTTTTTTACCTTACCTTACTAAGCAAGAAGTAAGTAGAAAAATACTTGAAGACTTGGCAGATGCAAATATTACTGCTTTAACAACCGAAAAAGCAAAATCAGAGAATATTGTTTCACCTGTTCTAAAAGATTTTGTGCGAAGCAATATCGAAATCATTAGTAGTTTTTCGGGTTTTGAGTTTAATGTAGATGCACAACAAAAATTAACAGGTTATTGCGATTTTATTCTCTCTGCATCAGGAAGGAAATTAGAAATTACAGCCCCTATTTTTTGCTTAGTAGAAGCAAAAAATGCAGAAATAGACAAAGGTTTGGCTCAATGTGGTGCAGAAATGTACGCAGGTTTGCTTTTCAATGAGAAAAACGGTATTCCTCGAAAAGTTATGTATGGTTGTGTTACCAATGCTTTTTCTTGGTGTTTTCTGAAATTAGAAGGAAAAGAATTGTTGATAGACCCTAATTATGTACCTTTATCTTTTGCCAGACCTCACGAAGTTTTGGCTGTTTTGCAGTGGATTTTAGATAAAAGTTTGGCAAATGCCCCAAGCTCTTAATTTTAGACGTTTTGAAAAGGTATTTGTAGATTGGTTTTGTAAAATATCTATGTATCGCAAATGGCAATGATGTTTTATATTTTGCATAAACAAAAGTTATAAAACAAAGCTATTGGAGAAGTCCGCTAAAATGTGTTTCTTTGCAAAACTTACTACTTTTATCAAAATGGCAAAATATATCTTCGTTACTGGTGGAGTTACTTCTTCGCTTGGCAAAGGCATTATATCCGCATCTTTGGGCAAACTTTTGCAAGCAAGAGGCTTTTCGGTTACTATCCAAAAATTTGACCCTTATATCAATATTGACCCTGGTACTTTGAATCCGTATGAGCATGGCGAATGTTATGTAACAGATGATGGAGCAGAAACAGACCTTGATTTGGGACACTACGAAAGATTTTTGAACATTCCTACCTCGCGTGCAAACAATATTACAACAGGGCGAATTTATAATAACGTAATTACCAAAGAAAGACGCGGAGATTACTTGGGCAAAACGGTGCAAGTGATTCCACATATTACAGACGAAATCAAACGCAATTTTTATGCACTTGGAGAAACAGGGCAATATGATATTGTGATTACAGAAATTGGTGGCTGTGTTGGCGATATTGAAGCCTTGCCTTTTATTGAGGCGGTGCGACAAGTACGTTGGGAATTGGGTGATGACAATATGTTAGTAATTCATCTTACTTTGTTGCCATTTTTGAAAGCAGCAGGCGAATTGAAAACCAAACCCACACAACACTCTGTAAAAATGTTGCTCGAAGCAGGCATTCAACCCAATATTTTGGTTTGTCGCACCGAACACCCAATGCCCGCCGAAATGCGTAAAAAATTGTCGCAATTTTGTAATGTACCCACAAATGCAGTCATTGAAGCAAGAGATGCCGAAACTATTTATGATGTGCCATTGTTGATGCGAAAAGAAAAATTAGACGAAATTGTATTGACAAAATTTAAGTTACCAAAAGAAATAAAACCAAATTTAGACGATTGGAAAACATTTTTGGGCAAACTAAAAAACCCAACAGGCGAAGTAAATATTGCACTTATCGGCAAATATGTAGAACTGCCCGATGCCTACAAATCTATTAACGAGGCATTTATACACGCAAGTGCTGCCAATGAATGTAAAGTAAATTTGTCGTGGATAAAAGCCGAACTTATTGCAGAACCCGATGCCGAACAACAATTAGCTAATTTTGATGGCATATTAGTAGCTCCAGGGTTTGGAGAACGTGGATTGGAAGGAAAAATTAAAACTGTAAAATTTGCAAGAGAAAATAATATTCCTTTTTTTGGAATTTGTTTGGGAATGCAATGTGCAGTGATAGATTTTGCTCGCAACGTATTAGGTTTGACTGATGCAAATACCACCGAAGCCAAAAAAGACACCCCACACCCTGTCATTAATATGATGGAAGACCAACTAAAAATAGAAAACAAAGGCGGAACTATGCGTTTGGGTGCGTATAAATGTGATATTAAAAAAGATACAATAGCTTTTGTTGCCTATAACCAACAAAAACAAATTAGCGAAAGACATAGACATAGATACGAATTTAATAACGAATATCTCGATATGTTCAAAAAAGCTGGTATGATTGCCTCTGGAACAAATCCCGAAACAGGCTTAGTAGAAATTGTAGAACTAAAAAATCATAGATATTTTGTTGGCGTACAGTTTCACCCTGAATTGAAAAGCACCGTAGCAAATCCACACCCTTTGTTTGTCAAGTTTGTAAAAGAAGCCATTGCCTACAAAGCAGAATTATAATAAATGTTATGAAAGTTTGTAACATAAACTTTAGTCTGTGCTTAGTAAAGTATTGATTATCAATAAGTTATTAAGCACAAATAAAGTCTATGCTACAAATAGTACGAAATTTTCTAACAATAATTACCAATAAACCAACAACACTTTACCAATATCTATATGCAAAAAATTTTAGTGCTTGGGGCTGGCAAATCCTCGTTTCACCTCATACAATACTTACTTACTCGTGCCACCGAAAATAATTGGCACATTACCGTTGGCGACTACGATATACAAGCAGCAGCTAATAAAATTATCGGTTATGAAACAGTTGCAACAGCTATAAAATTTGATGCACAAGATAGTGTTCTTTGCGACCAATATATTTTATTAGCAGACCTTGTCATTTCATTATTACCTCCATTTTTGCATATTCATGCAGCAAAATCTTGCTTAAAACTACATAAAAGTATGTTTACAGCTTCTTATGTTTCACCCGAAATCAATCAATTAGATGCTGAAGCAAGACAAAAAGGCTTGTTATTGATGAATGAATTAGGCTTAGACCCTGGCATTGACCATTTGTCTGCTATGAAAATTATTCACGAATTACACGCAAAAGGGGCAGAAATTAAATCTTTCAAATCTTATACAGGTGGCTTAATAGCACCTGAATATGATAATAATTGCTGGAATTATAAATTCACTTGGAATCCTCGCAATGTGGTACTCGCAGGACAAGGCACAGCAAAATATATTCGCAACGGAAACTATAAATATGTGCCTTATCACCGTTTATTTCAAGATATTGAAATGATAGAAGTAGATAATTATGGCGAATTTGAAGGCTATCCAAATAGAGATTCCTTGAGTTATCGCAATGTTTATGGCTTGGACAATATTCCGACTATGATTCGTGGCACTTTACGCAAAAAAGGATTTGCAAAGGCTTGGGATACATTTGTGCAATTAGGAATGACCGAAGATACTTATAAAATGGAACATAGCGAATTATTAAGCTACAGAAGTTTTTTAGCAGCATTTCTGCCCGAAAACAAAGAAAATGAAACTGTAGAACAAAGATTAGCTACGTTTTTAGGTGAAGATGAAAACGGTGAAATTTACAACAAAATAAAATGGTTAGGCTTATTAGAAAATATTATAATTAGCATAGCTCATCTTTCGCCTGCACAAATTCTGCAAAAAATTCTTGAAAACAAATGGAAATTAGCAGCAAATGATAAAGATATGATTGTGATGCAACATATTTTTACCTATACCCTAAACCAAAAAAGCTACCAACTTAGTTCGTCTATGGTCGTCAAGGGAGATTCTGAAGAGGCTACTGCTATGTCTAAAACAGTAGGATTACCGTTGGCTATTGGTGCAAAGTTGTTTTTGGAAGGGAAATTAGCACTTACAGGCGTACAAGTTCCTGTGATGCAAGAAATATATCTACCTATTCTGGAGGAATTGGAAACGATGGGAATTAGTTTTGTAGAAAAAATTATAGAAAAATAAAAAGCTAATTTGTTTAGCAACTTTGCAGTGTCCCCAACTCCACCAGCACATCAAACTTGCACAAAGAAACTACTTTTTTAGTTTTATCACAAAAAACACAAAATAAACTAACAAAAGTAGCTTTTCAATGCACCTTTGATGTGGTGGAGTGTTTGTGTAACTTGTATTGTTCTAAGAGTTAGGCTTTAGTCGTACTCTCAGCACTTCTTGTTTTGCAAATCTTCAAATTTGCGGTTGTGTATTTTGTCGTTTTTATAGATTTAGTAAAAACCTTATAATTCCTTACGCAGTGTTTCTATTTGCTCGATACTTAAACCTGTATCTTCTGCTATATCCTCATTTGATAGATTACGTTTTAATAATTTTTTTGCAATTTCTATTCCTTTTTCTTTTTGCCCTATTTTATACTGCAAATCCAAAGAATTTTCCATATCACGATAATATTTTAAACTATTTTCGTAAGTCTGTCTATCTTTTGGGTTGTATTTGGCTATTTCTGCCACATTAAACAATTTTTGAAAGGATTTTTCTCGCAATTCTGGCGGAATTTCATCTAACAAATGC
>JBIKRY010000384.1:0-3840 GCA_044348925.1 Bernardetiaceae bacterium | reverse complement strand
GAACCTATTTTTCAAAAAGCATTTCATACCACCGAACTTGCAGCAATGACTTATGAACAACGAAGTATTTATGAACGGAGCTTATTGTATTATTTGGATATGAAAAATGTGGTAAAAACGGCGGTGGATGAGGCGCTAAAAATCGCAGTAGATGAACGAAATATAGAAATTGCGAAAAAATTATTAAATCGTAATTTACCAATTTCAGAAATTGCAGAAGATACAGGCTTAACTCTTGCACAACTACAAGAACTTAGAAAGTCTATGAAATAAAAACCTCGTTTTAGTAACCTCAGCAGTGGCTTTTTTGCCCTGCCGATGGTTTTTTATACGCCAAACAAAAACCATCGGCAGGGTTTTCAGCGGGGCTGCCACCAGCCACTGCCGAGGTTTATAAAAACAAACACTCCCACCACTTTCGATTTGCACTACTAACAGCAGGAGGTACTCTTTAATATTCGGAAAGCTAAATACATTCGCCTTCAGGCGAATATACTGTACATTCGCCTGAAGGCGAAGATACGCTAACACAGGACTGTATTTTGTATTTGCAGTAACACGGTGAATACAACCTCTTGTATCTATTCTGGCTGTTGCAAGTATTGAGAAAAAACCAACCGAAAACCAATGTTGTTGTTATTGTTATTAGGATTATTCCTATTACGATTAGCAACACGACTGTTCTCATTGTTGTTGTTCCAAGAACCACCGCGAAGAACACGGTAAGTAAATACAATCCTTAAGGGTAAAACTACAAAAAAAAAATCAAGAAAACAAATTTTTCCGTATATTCGCCTTCAGGCGAATGTCGTCTGCTATCTCTAACAAAGGCAAAGAAATAACCCCTGATGTGCCGATGACATTCGCCTGAAGGCGAATATACGGTATTCGCATAAATGCGAATATACAGAAAAATTTTGAAGCCCGATAGGGCTTCTCGGTCAAAAAACAAAAACAAAAAAAATAAAAAAAAAAGTTAAAAGGGTAAAAATCTTAAAGAGTAAAGGTTAATACTGAGAAAAAACCAACCGAAAACCAATGTAGTTGTAATAGTCATAAGGAGCATCCCTATAACGATAAGCAACACGACTGTACTCATTGTTGACGTCCCAAGAACCACCGCGAAGAACACGGAAAGAATTGGCGCGGTTTTTGTTATTAGGATTTTTCACTGTGCCTTGATTTTTACAAATTTCATAAAAATTTTTTTCATAACTATCATCACACCATTCCCACACATTGCCACTCATATCATACAAACCCAATTCATTAGGCTGTTTTGTGCCTACTGGATGCGTTTCTCTGTCTGAATTGCTACGATACCAAGCCACTAAATCCAAACTATCTGAACCTGCGTAGGTATAATTTTTGCTCATTTTTCCTCCTTTGGCAGCATATTCCCATTCAGCTTCGGTAGGTAGGCGAAAGGTTATCCCTGTTTTGCCTTTGAGTTTTACTAAAAATTCTTGAATTAAATCCCAACTTACATTTTCCACAGGACAATTATTGCAGCCTTCATTATAACTCGGATTTTCCTCCATTACACTTAACCATAAACTTTGGGTAACTTCATATTTGCCTATTTCAAAATTACTGAGTTGCACTTTGTGAACAGGTTTTTCGTGATCTTTACAAGCCGTAGTATCTTTTTCGGTGCAGCCCATCATAAATTCGCCTCCTTCCACTTTTACCATATCAGACAATATTATTTTACCTAACAATTTATTCACTTGTTCATCTGAATTATCTAAGTTATCCAAATTATTTAAGTCTATGTATGCCTTAGAGGTCTTTTTATCCTCAATAGCATTTTCTATTTGGGAAATATATAGTTCTGCTTGGCGTTGCAGAATTACTTTTGTTTTATAGTAAAGCCAGCCAGAAGTTACCATTGCTACTATTGCTATTCCAAAAGCAACTGATAGAACTCGGACTTGCTTTTTTATTTTTGCATTTTCTATCCGTTCTGCTTCTGCTTTTGCAAGTGCAGCCACTCTTTCAGCTTCTTTGCGTTGTTCTTCTGCTATACGTGCTTCTTGTGCAGCTTTACGTTCTGCTTGTTCTTTTTCTTTTAATTCTCGTGTACTTTTTGCACGTAATACAGGAGCTAAAAGTGTATCGTGGCTTAGTTCATAGTTATTGCGTTGGGTGCTGGTTGTGTATTCTGGTCGCAATAAATGCTCTCCTACCAATATATCTAGAGTTTCTTTTTCTACACTATCCAAATATACCAAATCTGATACCGATACCCTCTGCCCTTTTTTCACCAATTCATTTTCCACAAATTTTCGGGCTTTGTCTTGGTTTTCGGGTGCAATTTTGGCTATTGTGTCGTTATAAAACTGCAAAAAGATGTCTTCAAATTCGGGAATATTAGCAATGCCGATAGTGGACAAATTCTTCTTCTCCAAATTATGACACAATATTTGCAGTTGTGTAGTTTCTATGGCTTGCGTGTTATTGGCAGTCAAATAATCCAATATTTTTTGCATTGCCTCTTTTTCATAACTAAACTTTTGGCTTGCAAACTCCCCAACCATTTGTGCAGGAGAGGACACCTAGGGTATGTACACATCTTTTTAAGAATTTTTGAGTAAGTTTAGTGTATGTTTTAGTGTTTTTATTTACAAATTTAACAATATTTTTATGCTAAAAATTCTTATCAACAATACTAAACAACAATAAAAGCTAATTAAAATAGATAATAAATTTATAAAATATTAGATGTAGTTTTACTCAAATTACTTAGAAAAATAACAAAAGATGTGTACATACCCTAGGTGCGACACAAACCATGGCAGGAAATTTTGCACCCGCAGCATTGTAAGTAATTATTAATAAGTGATAGGAATATATTTTATAAATATCCAATTTTCCAATTCTTTCTTATAAATATATAAAGAAAATGATTCTGTTTTATTTTTTACATCAATATTACGCTGACCAAGTAAAGCATATAGACCATCTATTGAAAAAATAGGCACTAATAAGGAGTAGTAAGCACCTAATTTACCCAAAATTGCTTTTTTATTAGACAAATCACACTTTTTGCACAAAGTATTATTAAGGTACATTTTTCTATTTTTTATAATTTTAAATTTTAAAAATAGTGTATCAAGTTGTAAGTGCAGCAAATTCTTATTTAAAATTTTAAAATAATTTTTATACGAATTGGCATCTTGTAATAAATCACTTAAAGGCAGAACAATTGCTGAATCTGATTTGTGAAGTGTGCCATTACAATGTATATCTATAATTTTTTCAATTGCTTTAATTGAAAACTGTTGAGAAAAAGATACATATTGAATAGATATTAATATTATAGAAAGAATTATTCGCCTGTTAAACTTTTCCATATTGTTTTGTATTTTGCTGCTGCGTTTTGATAATTTTGTATGTAATTAGAATTTTTATTAAACTGTAAATAAAGTTTATCAGCCTCTGTTTTCCGACCAAATGTTTGTTCTGGGGTTAAATTTCCGTGTAATTGAAAATAATTATAATTTTGCCTTAAAGGAATATTTAATTCCGTTCTTACCACATTAGCGAGATAGGCTGCTCTCAGCACATCAAACTTGCCCAAAGAAACGACTTTTTTAGGTTTATCACACAAAAATACGAAATAAACTAACAAAAGTAGTTTTCAATGTACCTTTGACGTGCTAATGGAGTGGTTTCAATTCCATTGCGGGTTTGACACAAACCACGGCAGGAAATGGGCAAAAAAATACCAATTATTTTACAATTTTCCCCAATCCATTTAGCAATACCATTGCTATACAAACAGATTTAGACAAAAATACAGTGGTTAATTTTTATCTTACAGATATAGCAGGAAAA
>JBIKRY010000113.1:0-13788 GCA_044348925.1 Bernardetiaceae bacterium | reverse complement strand
ATCGAATATCTTCAGAAGTGCCTTTTACGTTTGGTTATATAAAACCTGTGAATGATTTGGAATTGAAAAATTTTACCAAAAATGACACAGCTACTATTGCCAACTTTGAAAAAGAGGCAAAAGATACGACCAATAAAGTAGAAGAAGATTTTGGTTGGGGAACAGAAGCCCCAAAAGAGGAAATAGACCCCTTCAAAGTACAAGAAGTAAAATCTGACGACAATGGTGGCTGGGACACTTCGCCTTGGGGCAGTGAAACAGATACTACTACCAATGCCACGCCACAAGAAAAACCGAGCAATTATGTAGATGATTTTATGGCAGAAACTTGTCAGACCCCACAAAATGATACAACATTGGTGGAAGGGGCATTTATTAAGTTTGAAAAAATGGATTTGCAAATAATTTCTGCGTATGATAGTGCAATGATTCAAGGAGTTTCGGGAATTTTTATGCCTACCAAAAATGTGTTTAATGGACATGGAGGGGTGATGACGTGGAAAAAACTTGGATTGCCTGAAAAAGATGTTTATTGTGAACTATCTGCGTATAGTATCAACCTCAAACTGCCTGCTCTGCTCGATAATGCAGCCAAAATGTCTTACAAATCTAAAACAGATTCCACCATTATCGGCATTTTTGAATACAAATCTGCCAAAAATAATAACCGTCCTATTGCCGAATATCCCAAATTTATGTCTTACAGAGCCAATACAGATGTAAAAAATATTGCCAAAGATATGAATTATAAAGGTGGTTTTGCATTGATTGGCAAAAGGTTTTCGAGTCTCAATTATTGTAATGAACCCTCGCAAGTAGAAGTATATAAAGATGGGAAACTGAAATTTAGGGCTATTTCTCGCCAAGAATATTTATTTGCAGATTCTCTATTGCAAAATATGCAAGCTGCTATTACGGTTTTTATGACAGATACAGCCACAATTTCGCACCCAGGCGTAAAATTACGCTATATGTTTGGTTCGGGAGATTTGACAGCAAGAAAAGAAAAATTTGAATATCGTTATACACCATTTTACGATTCTTACCACAAAGTAGAAGTACAAGCAGATTTTTTGAAGTGGAATATTGCAGCAGATAGTATGCAACTTTCTATTTTGAATGCCAAAAATCATATTCCTGCCGAAATCCGTTCTATGAATTTTTATAATGAAATGGAAATGCTTGAATTGCAAAAATTACAAAAATTCCACCCATTATTAATTGTAAATGGCTATTTGATGAGAGAACCTAAAAACAACAAAGAAAAGGAATTGCGAAGCAAAGAGAGAAGTTCTATGTCTGTATTTTTGCAAGACCTTTCCAATTATTCCAAAGTAAGCATCAAATCTTTGCAAGGCGTGATGATGGATATGCACCGTTTGGGTTTGGTGGAATATGACTCCCGAAAAGCAAAATTTGATGAAAAAACAGGGGAGCCAAATTATGGTTGGATACGGTTGTTGCGAAAAGGCAAAATGTTTATCGATGCCCACAACAAAAAAGTAGATTATGACAAAGTATGGCTAAAATCTTTTATGCCAAATGGCAAAAACTTGAAATTAGACCTCAAAAGCAATGAAATGACCTTGAGTGGCGTGCCGTTTTTCTATCTAAAAAAAGTAGATGGCGACCAACGCGAAGAACGGACAGCATTGGTAGAGCAGAAATCCCAAAAACAGATGGAAGATTCTCTTAGCAAAATGCCACAAGAAGCTCAAGACACAATTACTGCCGTAGGAAAAGATATTATTACAGAAGTGTTTAGGGAAATAGAACGGAGAAAAATAGATTTAATGGACGTTTCTGTTTGGGATACCCTAAAAATTGTAGATGCAGAGGCAGAAGCAGCAGCCAAAGCTGTACCCAAAGAAGAAATTGCAGCCGAAATTGTGGTTAGAGACCCTATGTTAGATTTGTTGAAAGGCAAAGAAAAAAAGGAGTATATTCAAAAGAAAGAAGACGAAAAAAATGCAAAAATAGCAGCAAGAGAAAAAGCATTGGCAAAGGTAGATTCCCTTGCCAAGTCCAGACCAAAAGTCCAAGACTTGCGAAAAATTAAGAGTAAACAAGTAATTATTAGGGAAAATAGGGAAATGGAATTTAATGCACACCCATTAGTTGCTGAAAATTATGGCAGGTTTTATGGCAAAAGTTTCAAATTCAATTACAAAGATTATTATGTAAATATGCCCTCGGCAGATTCGCTAATCTTTGAAGGTGCAGACAACGGTATCAAAGTTACTACAGGTATTTTCTATTTGGGACACCCAAACAACAAGTCTTCAAACCGAAGTGTGCCAGAATACCCAAAATTTGAAGCCGAAGTAGGAGGAATGATTGACTTTAAAAGCAGTAAAATATTGGACGGTGCTTATGATAGTTTGGTAAAATTTGAATTAGAACCATTTACTTTGGATAGTATGGCATCAACAGACCCTGAACACGAAAATTTGATGGGAATGTTTGAATCTAATGGAATTTTCCCAAACTTTAGAGATACCATTAAACTTGGTAAATTTGATGACGTGAGTTTAGACCCAAAAGAGGCAGCAAAATTAAAGAAAAACAACAAAACAAGGTCATTTGGATTTACACATTGGAAAGACGAAAACAAAGACTATCCAAAAGGATATCCTCTCTATCGCAAAACAAACGCATTTTTTGAAGGAGATATAAAATTGGAAGGAAACAACGGCATTAGAGGGGATGGCGAAATTCGTTACCTCACAGCCAAATTATATTCCAACGACTTTATCTATTATGAGGATTCAGTAGTAACTTTTGGGAAAAAATCTGCCCAAAAAGTAGTATCCAACGGAACTATCAAAGATACACTCATTACATACGCAGGAGAAGGATTGGCAGAAGGAACAAGTTATCCTGATGTGCGTATGAAATGGTTTGGTATGCAATGGGTATTTGAAAGGGACAAGAAAGACAAAACCAAAATAGTACGAGATAGTATGCTTTTGCGTAGCAACGAAGGTTTGCCCTTTGATATGTATCACAAACACCCAAATCCCGAACAACAAGGCAAATTTCAAGGCACGTTGGCACTTACAGACCGAGCATTGCGAGGACAAGGGCAGTTTGACAACGTAAATTCTATGGCACAAGCCCGAGAATTTAAGTTTGAAAGCAAAAGATATAACTCAAGACATACGTTTTTTACGATAAAACGTGCCAAGAATGAACTTACTAAAGACGAAAATACAGGAGTGGTAACCCGTAGCAATGCCGTAGAAGCCACCAATGTAAAGGTAGATTATGAATTTGACGAAGGCTTGAGTGAAGACGAACAAACAGGACACGCAATCATAGAAAGTGAAGTAAAAGGAGAACAAAGTTTTTCATTTCCCGATGCCAAATATAAAACGTCTTTAGGTAAAGCCGATTGGTTTTTTGCCTACAAACGTATGACAATGAGTATGTCGGAGGGTAGTGATTTGAGTTCTTCGGTTTTTTCTTCTACCCATTTGAGTCCAAAAGATAATATTTCTTTTAATGGTAGTAATGCAATTTACGATTTAGATGCCTACAAACTTACAGTAAGTGGTGTACCATACATATACTCGATGCATGCTCGTATTATTCCTTACAATGGAGATATTGTTATCGAAAAAGGTGCAAAAATGGATCCTTTAAAAGAGGCAATCGTAGAATTGCTATCTAATAAAGATGAAAATGATACTGTAGTCCACCACCGTTTGTATAATGCCAGCATTGTGGTACATAGCAAAAATAAATTTACAGGCAGCGGCACACACAAATTTAAGAATGACGCAAACGAAGAATTTAATATCCTGTTCAATAATTTTGAGGCTAAAGGACGTACAACCGAAGACGATACCGTTAAAATTGTATATGCCAAAACCAAAATCTCCGAAAAAGATAAATTTATGAAACAAGCAGGGGTACAATTTAGAGGAGATGTAATTTTGCGTGCCGATAGTGTAAACCTGATTTTTGAAGGAGAAATCAAATTTGTAGATGAACCAAATAGTACGTGGTTTCCATTAGGCTCGTCTGGTGGAGCTATTGCAGTAAAAGGCGTAGAAGAAGTAGATGGCAAAGAATATGGAACAGGGATATTTTTGAGTGATGATACCAAAGGCATACGCACTATCTTCAAATCGGAAGTAGAAAAAGGCGAAAAACCTATTTTTATGGCAGATGGTAATTTTAGAAAAGATGCAAACACAGGCGAATTAATCATTGAACCTGTAGAACGTCAAAGACCAGATTTGTATAAAGCACATCAAAAATATACAGGAAATAATTTTGTATATAGTAGCAAATTAGGAAAAGCACATTTTGATGGCGAATTTGATGTTATTCGCAAAGGTGATGGATTTACTTTCCGCACCTTTGGTATTGGAAATACAGAGTTTGCAAAACAAAAATTTACGATTAATATGTTGATTGCACTCACAATTCCAGAAATTAAAGGCAATGCTTTCAAAAAAATGGGTGATGATGTCGTAAAATTTATGAAAAATACTGCACCAAAACATCTGCCAAGACCGAATGACTCTACATTCTATAAAATTTCACATTTGATTACTAATGACAAACTCGAAGATTATATCAAAGATGTAAGTCGTGGAAAACAAGAATATAGTGATTATTTGGAAAACTCTTTGGTACTTTCGCATGTAGAATTGCATTGGTCAGAAAGTCAAAAAGCATTTTATAGCAAAGGAAAAATAGGCTTGGCAAATATATTCAAAGAAGAAACAAATATTTGGGTAGATGGATTTGTGGAAATACCTTTTGACCCACAAAATCCCAAAAATCAACACATAAATATTTATTTGGAATTGAGTAAAAACAAGTGGTTTTTTATTACACAACGAGGAAATGACCTGAAAATGTTGGCATCTGATGTACCGCCTTCAGAGGGAACTGTAGATTATGGAACTCCCGAATTTAATATCGAGGTGGCTAATAAAAAATCGAAAGATAAATTTGTATTGGCAGATGTAACAGAAAAAAGCCGTTTTAAAACCTTGTTCCGCCAAAATTATCTCGGAGATAGTAGTCCTGAAGTAGAACCCGAAAAACCAAAAGACGAAGACAAAACCATCGAGGAAGAGAAAAAACCAGATGATGGCAATGACGAAGAACCAAAAACAGAGGACGAAACAAACGAAGAAACGCCGAAGGACAAGAAAAAGAAAGACAAAGAAAAAAAGAAGAAGAAAGGAGACGGTGAGTAAGAAAATGACATTTTCTAATGGCTAAAATACTTTCTTAGACTAAATTTTCCGTTGCAAACGTGTGTGAAGATGTAATCTTAAAAAAAGATTACATCTTAGCAGCCTACAACGGAAAATTTTATCAACAAATAACACAAAATTTTAGTTGGCAACCCAAAATTTAGTGCATAAATTAAAGTTATTTTAGTAATTTTGCCAAATGAAAACAATCGTACACAGCAACTGTCCCGTCTGTAAATCAACAGCATTAAAACCTCTTACCAGTAGCAAAGATTATACGGTATCGGGGGAAATTTTTTTTATTGAAGTCTGCCAAAATTGCCAAACTGCATTCACACAAAATATGCCTGATGGCAAAGAAATTATACGTTATTACCAATCCGAAAATTATATTTCACATAGTAATACCCGAAAAGGTATCATCAATACGATTTATCACTATGTTAGGGAATATATGTTGGGCAAAAAACAACAATTAGTAAATACCATAAGCAAAAAAACTACAGGCACTGCTCTCGATATTGGTTGTGGAACAGGCTATTTTTTACATACCTTACAACAAGCTGGTTGGCAGGTGCAAGGTATCGAAGCTGATGAAAAAGCCCGTCAATTTGCCAGCACACAATTTAATTTGCAAGTGTCAAGTCCCGAAAAATTACAGACTCTTGCTACCCAAAGTTTTGACGTAATTACGTTGTGGCACGTCTTAGAACATATACATGACTTGGATAGTTATATGACCGAAATTGCAAGAATTTTGAAAATTGATGGTGTTTTAGTAATTGCAGTGCCAAATTATCAGTCTGCTGATGCAAAACATTACAAAGAAATGTGGGCAGCATGGGACGTACCTCGACATTTGTGGCATTTTTCCCAAAAATCTATCCAAACATTGGCAGATAGATTTGGCTTTGCAGTAACACAACAACATATTATGCCTTTCGATTCTTTTTATGTAGCCTTATTGAGTGAAAAATATAAAAAAAATCCATTTGCTTTATTTAGTGGTTTTTGGCAAGGATTTTTGTCTTTGTTGCAAGCATGGAAAAATGTAGAAAATGCAAGTTCTATTATTTATATCTTAAAAAATAAGTAATAGAGTTTATGAATAATTAGAATTTATGCTATTTAAAGCTATTTAACCACATAGTAACATAGGACACATAGCAAAAAATTATTCATAAACTCTAATATCTAAAAAATTTTGAGGCGGAAAACCTATAAAAAATAGAGTAGATTTACGTTGTCAATAGTTTTAGACTATACAATCGTAAATCTATTCTGTTCTTAATTTTTAGACATCAAGCAATTTTTCATCTCTGCCCATAATTCCTACTACTTGGTACATAATCATACCACTTTCGCTAATTTTTAGGATAAAAAGCCCTTGTTCTTGCATACGATTGAGTAGTTTGTCGGCTTGTGATGTACTTAAAGAAGTATTCATTGCAACTTGTGCGGTGCTGATATGACCACCAAATTTCATAGCTAATTGCAAAACTTCATTTTCATGCTTTTTGAGTCTCGTTTCGGCTGCATTTTTTTTGGCAGTATATATCATCCAAGTTCCTACAACTACAGGCAAAAATCCCACAAAAAATACCAAAGTGATAAAACTTTGCCACGTTTCTCGTCCTTCGTTAAGTTGCACAACTCCCCCAAAAGTGAGAAAAATTCCAAAAGCTACTAAAAGAATCCCTCCATAGTAACGTAAATATCCAGCTATATTCATCAAGAAAAATATTTTGAAATACAAAAAATTAAGAAAATAGATACAAGAATGAAGTAAGAAGACACAATATAGGTAGATTTTCAAAAAATCTAAAATTTTATTTATCATATATAGGTTTTCCGCATCAAAATTATTTTAACCACATAGTAACATAGAAAAATATAAGTTAATGAAGGTAATATAAGTAGAAAAACTGTGTAAATCTGCGTGTTCTGTGTTATCCGTGTTGAATATTGTAGCAGTAAGACGAATTTTATTACATAAACCTTACTTTAAAATTTTGATTATCAATTAGTTAATGTGATTTGTGTAGTAGTACGGAACTCCAGTTCCGTACGTGATTTACTAAATGAAACAGACATTTTAGAGCAGAGTTTACTACAAAAGCCTCTGTTTCTACAATTTGTACGGAACAGGAGTTTCGTACTACTACTACGCAAATTAGTTTATTATATATTTTACTTGTAACTCATTGATTATCCATAAAGTAATCCGTAGTTCAGGTTAGAAAATTATTTTTTTCCTATTTTGAAAAGTATTGTAGCAGCAAACCCAGAATGACAAATGGACTATTTTGTTATCAAGTAGAAAGTAGATATTTGCTATTTTGTCAAAAACTAAAATTTATCCATTTTATATGAAACCTCAACTATTTTCTCGTCTTTTTGTAACTCTGTTTTGCTTACAATTTCTGTCTATTACAAGTTTTGCTAAAACTCCTACAGATGTTTTGCCATTGATGGACGCAGTACAAAAAAAATTAGTAAAAATTACTGCCATCGGCAAAGGTGGTTATAATGGTAAATGTTTGGCGGTAGAAATCAAAAACCTGACCAATAAAAATCTATCTATTGCTTTACTTGCTGGCACTATTTTTAGCAATTCCAACGAATGGCAACAAGATTTGATGGTGGTAGCCGAACAGCAAATAGCTTTGAAACCGCAGTTTACCGAGAAAGAAACTCTACAAACTATGTGCATCAAGCCACATCATGGCTCACCTTCTATAGGCGTAAGTTTTTTGTTGGCAAGTATGGCAGAGGGGCATTTGTTGAAATTGGCACAATGGATTAATGAAAAAAAATATTTTAGTAGCACTGCACAATCTGCCGTTTGGGCTATTATTGATAAACGTGGAATGGGGGAAATTTATGGAGAAGATTTGGAAATGACCAAAGAACTCTGTGCATTGGTTAGCAATGCTATTGGACAGCCCTGTGAAGCCAAAAATTACCAAGTTCGTCGCCACCAAATTACTTCTATCAACACAAGTTTAGATATGTTATTACCTGATTCTATACAAAATGCAAAACTTTCTGTTTATACACATAATGGCACATTATTCAAAGTTATTAACAATAATATTAGCTTGCCACCAGGGTTTTTCCGTTTCAAATTGGGCGTATATCATACCGAAGCAGATACTACATCTTTTGTATTGAAGTTGGAACAAGGAAATAAATTAGTAGGTAGAAAAATTATTCATTTAAGGGATAGTGTTGCCGAATTACAAAAAATTAAAACGACTGAAGTAAATTTTGATGTGCCTGCTGATATGTTGGCAAGAGTTGGCATTTATGACAAAGAAGACAATTTGTATATTTTGTTGTCGGACAATAAAATACTCAAAAAAGGATTTCACCGTGCCACCTTTGTTGATGCCAAAAGAGAATTGCCATTACAAAAAGACTATTTTCTAAAAATAAAAATAGGCACAAAAACTATGGCAGAACAAAAAATCTTGCTCAATGAAACTGAAGCCAAAAAGTATGCTACTTTAACCAAACGTGGAAATTTTGCTTTTACGTTAGAAAACGACCTTACAAATGGTAAAATAGCAGTTTATGATACCGAAAATAAAATAGTTTGGGTAGTGTATGAAACTGTGAAAATGGGCAAAGGCAAAAAACAAGTACAATATGTATTTCAGCACCAATACGGAGCAGATGCTATGTTTGTAATCAAAGTAACAGACGAAAATGGCAATGTTTTAGCAAGTCAAGAAATAAAAGGAAAATAATATTTCCTGTGAGTTGCGTAGCAAGGGTATATTCGCCTTCAGGCGAATAAGAATCTGATTCGAAGGTAAAGATGGCAAAGTTTTAGATACTTAGGTGTAGAGTGCCTACAATTTTTGTTTCCATTTAGCCATTTTATTCGCCTAAAGGCAAATATACCCTTGCTACGCAACTTGATAAATCCTAATTTTCTAATGCTTCCAACGTACTCATATAACGCATTCCTCTAAAAACATATTGTGGGTCGTATGTTGTTGTAATACCAAAAAAAGGCATTGGTTTTCCTGTATTATGAAAATGAAAAGCATCTCCAAAATTACCGTTATTGAGATACGTGCCATAATTTTTGCGACACCAACGAATGCCTACTTTCAAAGAAGTTTCACTATGGATGAGGTCGTCTATTGGTACATCAAGCTCGTAACAATGATAGCCCATAATTTGTAAAGCCCCCCACGAAGTAGCCAAAAGTCGCAAAGTAGCATCAGAAGCATTGCGAACTTGCGAACTATTGACGGTGCTATACTTGCTAATAACACCATCACGCAGTTGTTTCAACTTGGCATATACGGCAGGCTCAAAACGACTTTGTGCTGGTTTGCGTCCCGAACATTCCAAAATAATAAGGGCAAGGATATAATTGTAAGGCACATTTTGCTCCATACAAACTTCTTTTACTTCTGTTTCATAGTTCATTTTGGCTCGTAAAATAGCCTCTTTTTTGACATCTACCCAAAGAATACGATACAAAACAAACAATAAAATTAGAATAACACCAAGATATAAAAAATTACGCAACATAGCAAGATTTTGGTCGGTAACGATGTTTAGATAATGCAAATTACAGCAAATAACTTGGATTTTATAGGTAAAAAAAAATATTTAAGATTATTCCTTCATTTTATAAATTTACCAACAGACTTGCCTAACTTTCAGGAGGTTTTTAGGCTTTCAACAAGCCAAAAAATAGGCAGGCTGCGAGCCATAAGCAGAAACATAATTTTGTAATTTGTTACCATTTAGCAGAAAATATTTATATTTTTACATCAATTACCACAAAAATTTAAACATCAGATAACAAGAATTGTTAAAGTATAGTAAGTAGCTAAAAAAAATAATATGTATAGTTTTTTATAATTTAATAAACTTTTAAATGAATTATACTAAGCAATATTTTTTTTTTAATAGATTAGTTTGCAAAAAAAAAACATTTTCTTTTGCAAACTAATTATTTAAGTATAAGTTTGTGTTTTTAAGTAGCATAAATACGCCAATTAGGCATACATAATAAATATATGGAAGAAAATAACAAAATTTATTGGAAAGGCATTGAGCAATTGACCAACGACCCTGAGTTCGTTAAGTATGCCGAAAAGGAATTTCCAGAGTATCTTAAGATGAAAGATGCTTACGGAGATAATACACAAGAGGAAGAGAAAACAGGCACCAATCGCCGAGATTTCTTAAAACTTATGGGTTTTAGCGTTGCCGCAGTATCTTTAGCAGCCTGCGAAACTTCAGTAAAACACGCTATTCCTTATCTCAATAAACCAGAAACAGTAGACCCAAGTATTCCAAACTATTACGCATCTACGTATATACACGGAGGCGAGGCTTTACCAGTTGTTGTAAAAACAAGAGAAGGAAGACCTATTTTTGTGGAAGGAAATACTTTCTCAAAAATAACCAAAGGTGGCACCAATTCCAGAGTTAGTGCCTCTGTCTTGACTTTATACGATATTGAAAAAGCACAAGCTCCAAGCATCAAAGGAAATCCATCTACTTGGCAGGCAATAGATAGCGAAATTATTGGCAAATTGGCAAGTGCAGGACAAATTCGTATTGTTTCTTATACAGTAACAAGCCCTTCTACCAAACGTGCTATTGCAGCTTTTGCAGCCAAATTTCCAAATACAAAACTCGTACAATATGACGCTATTTCACGTGATGGTATTGTGCAAGCACACGCAAAAACAAAAGGTAAAGCTGTTTTGCCAGCTTATAATTTTGAAAAAGCAAATGTAGTAGTTTCTATTGGTGCAGACTTTTTAGGCTCATGGATTTCTGATGTGGAACACACCAAACAATTTATGCCAAGTCGCAAAGTAGGCAAAATAGGAGAAGATAAAAAAGAAATGTCCCGTTTGTACTCTTTCGAGTCTATTATGTCTTTGACAGGTGCAAATGCAGATTATAGAACTCCAATAAAACCATCGCAAGAAGCAGCTGTAGTTGCAAAATTATTTAACTTGGTTGCAAGCAAAACAGGTAAAACTCCTTTAAGTTTTGCAGGCAAAGATGTTCCAAATTTGACTAAAGCAGCAGATGATTTATTTGCAAATAAAGGAAAATCTTTAGTAATTAGTGGCTCTAATGATGCAGACGTGCAAGTGCTAATTAATGGCATTAATGAAATGTTGGAAAATTATGGGCAAACGATTGACACAGAAGTAGCATATTCTTACCAACGTCAAGGTAATGACGGAGATATGGCTACATTTATTCAAGAAGTAGCAAATGGTGGAGTTGGTGCAGTAATTTTCTACAACTGTAACCCTGTATATGACCACCCATTAGGCGACACTTTAGCAAAAGGATTGTCAAAAATCGGTTTAACGATTGCAAGTAATGACAGATTAGACGAAACCGCAAAACTTTGCACTTATCACACTCCAGATAGTCATTATTTAGAATCTTGGAATGATGCCGAAATCAAAAAAGGTTATTTTAGCATTGGACAGCCAGCTATTGGTCGTATTTTCAATACTCGTCAAATGCAAGATAGTTTCTTAGTTTGGTCAAGCACCGAAAAAGATTATTTAAGCCTTATCAAAGAATATTGGCAAACCTTATATAGCCTACAAACCAAAGAAACAAGTTTTGAAGCATTTTGGACAAGGGTATTGCATAATGGCGTTTTTGAGCCTACTTTGCCTGCTACCTATGTTTCTGAACATGACAAAAACTTAGTAGTAAGTCCTGTTACAGCTTTCAATTATGAAGGTTTATCTACCGAACTTACCAAATATAAAGAAACTGCTTTTGAATTGGTATTAATGGAAAATACTATTTTGGGCAATGGTTCACAAGCAAACAATCCATACTTACAAGAAACTCCAGAGCCAATTTCTAAAGTTTGTTGGGGTAATTTTGTGGCAGTTTCGCAAGAAGATGCCATGAAAATGGGCTTTAGCTTACAAGAAGGCATTACAAGCAAAGCTAAAATAGCGGTAGGTGGCAAAGAAATGACACTTCCTGTAGTAGTACAACCAGGCTTGAAACAAGGAGTTTTGGCGGTTGCGGTAGGATATGGTCGCAAAGAAAATTTTGGTAAAGTAGCAAAAGAAGCAGGTGGCGAAAATGCCTATCCATTTATGCAAGTGCAAGGCACAGTACGCAATACACGTACAGATGTAAGCATTGCAGACGCAGGCGAAAAAGGCACCAAAGTAGCTCAAACACAGACCTACCAAACTTTTATGGGACGCGAAACTATTATTCAAGAAACAGTTTTAGCAAAATACCAAAAAGATGAAAAAGCAGGTCGTTTTTTCCCAAAAATTACTACTGCAAAAGGTAAAGTAAATCCAACAGAATTATCTGCATGGGACATCAAAGGCGATGGCTATCAACCAAAGCATGAAGAAGTGGCAGAAAAAATAGATGAGGCAAGCGAAAAAGCAAAAAATCGTATTTGGAGTGAAAGACACCCAATTGGCAAACATACCGCAGACCAACATTTATATCCTAACCACCATTGGGGTTTGGTAATAGACCTAAACTCTTGTACAGGTTGTTCGGCTTGCGTAGTAGCTTGTCATTTGGAAAATAACGTGCCTATTGTAGGTTCTGATCAAGTTATCAAACGCAGAGAAATGCACTGGTTGCGTATTGACCGTTATTATAGCTCTGTAGTCAAAGGAAGTGGAAAAGAATTTGGCTTGATTGGCAAATATGACGAGTTGATGAAAGTAGCCGAAAACCCAGAAGTGGTTTTCCAACCAATGATGTGTCAGCATTGTAATAATGCACCTTGCGAAACCGTTTGTCCTGTTGCAGCAACTACACACAGTTCGGAAGGATTAAATCAAATGGCATATAACCGTTGTATTGGTACAAAATATTGTGCAAACAACTGCCCATATAAAGTAAGACGTTTCAACTGGTTTAAATTCCATGGAAATGACGAGTTTGATTACCATACCAACTCTGATTTAGGTCGTATGGTGTTAAATCCAGATGTTACCGTAAGGTCAAGAGGGGTAATGGAAAAATGCTCTATGTGCGTACAACGTACACAAGCAGGTAAATTGAAAGCAAAAGTAGAACAAAGACCATTAGAAGATGGAGAAGTAGTTACTGCTTGTGCTTCGGCTTGCCCTGCTGATGCTATTATCTTCGGAGATTTGAATAACCCAGAAAGTAAAATTTCTAAAGTTTTAGACCACGAAGTAAATAACAGAGCTTACAATGTACTTTCTGAAATCAATACAAGACCAAATGTTTGGTATTTGACCAAAATTAGAAACAAAGAAGAAGAAAAAGCATAATTGTAAAACGGATTTAAACCCAATGTTACATTAAAAATTGCATTTACTTTCCATAAGCATTTTGGCTTATGGAAAGTTTTTTTTTGCCATTTTATCTTTGCAAATTAAAAAGTTCTTGCCTTGCTAAAAATCTGATAGTCTTAAAAAAAACTAAATATTTTATGCTTTGATACAAAAAATGGCAAAAAAGAATATATTTTGTTAAAAAAATATAAGAAATCTTTTTTGTTTCTTAGATTTCCAACTTCATACTATTAGTTATTGTAAAT
>JBIKRY010000268.1:0-6651 GCA_044348925.1 Bernardetiaceae bacterium | reverse complement strand
CTAATTGGATAATTTGATTAAAAGCATTAAGATAATTTTCTAAAGATGTTCTTAAATGTTTTCGTTTTTGGTTTATTAATTTTGTATTTGCAAGCAAATTTTTATCAATCGTATGATACATTGCCTTATGTGCTAAGATAGAGGCACTGTCTCCGTTAATCATATAGTCTTTTTCGTATTTTCGCATCAGCAAAATGTCTGTTATATTAATATTTGTTTCGGCTTCCAATTCTTTGATATTGCTTTTCATTTTGCCTATAATACCATAGTCTTTAAAACCTCGTAAAGTTTCTTTTCGCACAATAATTTTGAAAATACTGTCATAAGATTGCATTAAGTTATCTAAAATAATAATTTCTTTATAGAGTTCTCCTCGTTGAATATTTTTAATATCGGCAATATTTTTTTGGATACTATCTACGCCACGCAACAAAATTTCATATTTATCCAAAGAAACACTGTGTCCTGTCCTAAAAAATCTATCTTGGTAAATTTCGTACAGCATAAAATCTTGCCCTAATTTAATGGCATGCACTGTTTTGTTAAACAAATTATTGATATGTGTATTTAATTTTTCGGTTGCCTCCATACGTCTGAATAGTTCAAAACTAACTACAGAAACTACTAAGGAAATCATCGAATAGACTAAAAAGCCAGTAAAAATACGTTTTGGAATTTCTTTCATAAGGTTATAACAACAAGCCCAAATGTATATGTAAATACAATACAAGTATTTTGTGATTTGTATTTCAAAAATTAGGTGTAGTTACAAATATATTAATTAAAATGAAATAAGAAAATTTTTCAAAAATTTTCTTATTTCATTTTGGGAATTGTTGGCGAGGTTATTCTTCGTCTTCTTTTATTTGTACTTTTTTGATTTGGATACTTTCTATTTTGTCGCCTGCTTTAATTTCGTCTATCACCTCTTCGCCTTTGATAACAATACCAAAACAAGTATGATTACGGTCAAGATGCTGTGTATTTTGACGATTATGGCAGATAAAAAACTGTGAGCCTCCTGTATTTCTACCTGCATGTGCCATAGAAAGTACGCCTTTATCGTGATATTGTTTTTCGCCTGTGAGTTCACATTTGATAGTGTAGCCTGGTCCACCTGTGCCTGTACCTTTTGGGCAACCACCTTGAATAACAAAATTTGGAATTACACGATGAAAAGTTAATCCATCATAATAGCCTTTTTCGGACAATTCTATGAAATTTTTTACCGTATTGGGTGCATCTTCGTGATACAATTCTGCTTCCATTTTACCTTTTGCAGTAGTAATGACCGCAAAATACTGAAATTTTGGTGCTTTTTCTGACATAAAAAATGAATATTAAACAAATTATTGAATAGAGTTTTTATAAAACTTTGCAAGTTACATTACAATCCTAAATCTTGTGCTAATTGTTGCAAGTAATTTTGTTCACGTCTGGAATTATCTCCATCAGATTCTACAATAAGTTTAGATTGTTGGTAAATTTGTTTTGCAAATTCTCGGTTTTGGCTAATTTTTTCTACTACTTCTTGGTAATCTAAAGGACTGTCAAAAATTTGTAGGAGTTCTTGTTTTACTTCTTCTTGGTTGGCAACACTGCTTGGAAATAGCTGGCTGATAGTATTATCCAACAGTTTTTCTATAGCATCTTTTTCATCTCCATTAAAATTTCTATCTGCACCTGCCGCATACGACCACGCACTCATGGCTAATTCGGCGGCTTGCATACGAGATTGGTATAATTCCTCTACGTCTTCGCGTGAAGGACGTGAGCTACCATAAGACGAGGAACTTTTGCCACGATTTTGAAAACTACTTATCGCATATCCTACACAAGCACTGATTGCCATACTTGCTAAACTCGAAAAAATAGAGTTGCCATTACTACGGTTGCCACCGCCACCAAAAAGCATATTTGCTAAGTTTCCAAAGTCAAAACTACTGTCATCATTTTTTTGATTTCCATTGCCCTGATTTTCTTCTTGTTCAGAATCATTATTTGGATTGTCAAAATTGAAGTTGTCATCAATAACTTCCTCGTCTGGATTATCTTTTACAATACGTACAGGCATAAAAATAAGGTTTTAAGGTTTAGGTTTTAAAGCTAAAAAAAAAATATGACATTTGATATATTTTGAAAAAATAGTTATGTTTTTTGTTGTATAGGTAATGTAACTTGATAAAACCTATAAAAAACTTGTAACGAATGAAAAAAATATAACTATATTTGCCTTATATGCGTGTATTTTGGAAATATTTTGTAATTGCAATAGCAGGGAGTAGCAAGTTATATTTTTATTCGCAACACAAAATTACTAAATTTATACATTTTCTACTATTCCAACAACCATGTTGCTTTTATTAAATTATGCTAAATTATTACAATACAATTAATATTAGTACAAATGCAGGACAAGATGCAGATACATCTGTGTTGGTAATTTATACAGGTGGTACGATTGGTATGGATTATGACCCTTCAGGCAAATATTTGATACCATTGGATTTCTCGCAAATTCTCAAAAAAATTCCCGAACTGTCAAGATTTGACATTGAAATTACGGTTTTACCATTCGAACAACCAATAGATTCTTCGGATATAAAGATTCATCATTGGCTCAATTTGGCACGTACTATTTATGATTTTTACCAAGATTTTGATGCTTTTGTGATTTTACATGGCACAGATACCATGTCTTATACTGCTTCTGCTTTGAGTTTTTTGTTGGAAAATTTGGGAAAACCTGTAATTTTTACGGGTTCACAGTTGCCAATTGGTGCAAGACGAACAGATGCAAGAGAAAATCTTATTTCTGCCCTCGAAATAGCTGCCTCTAAACACCAAGATGGACGACCTTTGGTGCCTGAAGTAAGCATTTTCTTTGCTAATTTGTTGCTACGTGGCAATCGGTCAAGAAAAGCACAAAGTTTTGATTTTACGGCTTTCGAATCCGAAAATTATCCGCCTTTGGCAAGTGCAGGTATCAAAATAGAATATAACCATAATCTTATTGCAGAATATCCTACAGAATCCTTTGATTTTTTTAGACATTTGGACGGAAATGTTACTTTTTTGACACTTTTTCCTGGTATTCAAAACAATTACATAGATTATCTTTTACACATGGACGGGCTAAAAGGTGTAGTTCTCAAAACCTTTGGCTCTGGCAATGCACCCTCCGAAAATGGTTTTATTTCGGTTATCGAAAGTGCTATTCAGCGTGGAATTTATGTATATAATGTTTCGCAATGTAGTGGTGGCTCTGTCGTACAAGGTATGTATGGTACAAGTCGCCGTTTGCGAGATATTGGTGTAATAAGTGGTGGCGACATTACGCCTGAAGCTGCTATTACCAAAATGATGTTTTTGCTTGGAAATACCCAAAATCATGAGCTAATCCGTAGAAGATTAGCCGAACCTATGCGTGGAGAAATGGATAGGCAACGAAAATAAAAGCAAAAAAAGATAATAAAAAAGCTAAGATAGTGCATAGTTCTACGAAAAAGCTATGCACCAAAAACTGTCTGGAAAATTATTTGATAAATCTTTCCATATCTCGTTTACTGTCTTTTTCTTTCAAATCTTCGCGTTTGTCGTGCAGTTTTTTACCTTTTGCAATCGCAATATCTACTTTTGCCAAACCTTTTTCAGTAATATAAATTCGTGTAGGAATAATGGTTAAACCTACATCTTTGAGGGCAAGTTGCATTTTTTTTAGCTCACGTGCTGTAAGTAATAATTTTCTGTCGTGTTTTGGAATGTGGTTGTAATATGCCGAACTTTGTTCATATTCAGAAATATGAAGATTGCGAATAAACAATTCATTGCCAATAAATAAACAAAATGCGTCTTGTAAATTGGCTTTTCCAAGTCGTAAAGATTTAATTTCTGTGCCACGCAATACAATTCCTGCCGAATATTTGTCTAAAAAGCTATATTCAAAAGAGGCTCTGCTATTTTTTATACTAAGATTTTTTATGTGCTTGTCTTTCTGTTTTGCCATAATTGCATTTTTTATGCTTGCAATATAGATAAAATTTTGGAATTTTATAGCTTTTGTCTGCACAAGTCCTTAAATTTGGAATAAGTTGTTATGATTGTAATTTGTTTTACTAACTTTATTAGAATAAAAATGAAAACAATTTTGCTTTTTTTTTGCTTTTTACTTTTTTTTGCTTGTAGCTCCTCGCAACAATCTACACAAACTCAAGTGCTTAAAGAAACTATTGCGAGCAATAACTTGCCTATTGTAGTTGGGGCTGCGAGGTTTGAGTCTTATCTATCGTTTTTGAAAAATAAAAAAGTAGCAATGGTAGTCAATCAAACTTCGATGCTCGGTAACACACATTTGGTAGATACCTTGTTGCGTTTGGGAATCCAAGTAAAAAAAATATTTGCCCCTGAACATGGTTTTCGTGGCACAGGAGATGCTGGCGAAAAAATTAACACAAGTATCGACAAACAAACAAAACTACCCTTGATTTCTTTGTATGGCAAAGATAAAAAACCGACAACGGCACATTTGGCAGGTATTGACGTGGTTATTTTTGATATACAAGATGTTGGCGTGAGATTTTATACCTATATTTCTACGATGCACTATGTAATGGAGGCTTGTGCAGAACAACAAAAATTATTAGTTATTTTAGATAGACCAAACCCAAACGGAGATTATATAGATGGTTGCGTCTTAGAACCCAAATTTCAATCTTTTGTAGGAATGCACCCTATTCCGATTGTGCATGGCTTAACGGTTGGCGAATTGGCAGAGATGATTAACGGAGAAAAATGGCTTGCCAATGGGCTAAAATGCCGTTTAGAAGTAGTAAAATGCCTAAATTATACTCACCAAACCCCATATATTTTGCCAATAAAACCATCTCCAAATTTGCCAAATGCCAATAGCATACGGTTATATCCGTCTTTATGTTTGTTTGAAGGTACAAATATTAGCGTAGGACGTGGCACAGATTTCCCTTTTGAAGTAATTGGACACCCTGATTTTCCCGACAAATCATTTTCCTTTACGCCAAGCAGCAGAGAAGGTGCAAAAAAACCTCCTTTCGAAAATATTGTTTGCTATGGTACAGATTTTAGAAAAGGCACAGATTGGCAATATGAATTTTCATTGCAAGCATTAATACAATATTATGGCAGTAGTAAGGATAAAAAAACTTTTTTCAATGATTTTTTTACCAAACTTGCAGGTACAGAAATTTTACGAAAACAAATAGAAAACCAACTTTCTGAAGACGAAATACGTAAAACATGGCAAGGCAACCTTGATACATACAAACAAATACGAAAAAAATATTTACTCTATGAATAAAAGTATATTCGCCTTTAGACGAATGTGTTGATTAGCAGACACTTGTACAAACTTAAACTTAATTTTGCCCAATTAACTATATACTAAAGTTATTCATAGCAAAAAATTATTCATAATCTTTATTACTTATCACCAAAACCTCTACCAAAATGTCTATAAAATATTGGTTCATTATTTATTTTTTTGTGGCAAATAGCTATCAAGTTTTTGCACAAGATTTATTTGCGTCTTTAGTTCCTCTTTCACAAGATGTAGAACTTGGCAAGCAAGTAAGCAAACAAATTGAGAGTGATAAAAAGATAAAAATTTTACCCGAAGCCAAATATCCCGAAGCCTACGCCTATTTGCGTGGAATGACCGAAAATATTTTGAATTCGGGCAATGTGCAAAATCGTCATAATTTTGCGTGGACAGTCAAAATTATTCACGATGACAAAACTCTCAATGCTTTTTGCACCCCTGGGGGCTATATTTATGTATATACAGGGCTTATCAAATATTTGGATTCGGAAGACCATTTGGCAGGAGTTTTGGCACACGAAATAGCACACGCCGACAAACGCCATAGCACCAAGCAAATGCTTGAAAATCAAGGTATTCAAATAGTAACACAGGCAGTATTGGGCAAAAATCAAAATGCTATTATCAATCTTGCAAAAAATCTACTTTCCTTAAAATTTAGTCGTGATGATGAAACAGAGGCAGACAAAAAATCGGTAGATTATCTTTGTGGCACGATTTATCAAGCTGATGGAGCAGCAGGTTTTTTTACCAAATTGCAAAAAGAAAATAAAAGTAATAGCACACCACAATTTTTGAGTACACACCCAAATCCAGCAAATAGAGTAGCAACCATTACAGCAGATGCCAGCAACAGAACTTGTAACTCGCAAAATGTTCGTAGAGATATGACTTTATTTCCAAAATTTAAAGCTATGTTGCCAAAGTAATATATTGGGAGTGATAAAAAATCAGCAATTCCCACTTTGGCAATTCAATGGTCAATTTTTTATATTTCTATAATTTAAAGCAAGTTAATATTTTATGCGAAAAAGTTTTATCCCTAAAAAAAGTCCTTACTTTATAGCAGAACTATATTCTTTTTCAAAGGATTTGAAAAATTTTGCACAACTCTACCAAGAGTTGGCAAATCCCGAAATGGTAAAATTGGAATAAATTGTCAAAGTGGGAATTGCTGCGTGAACTATGGATTAATTTTAATAATTTTAGGTATATTACTATCTTTAGTACCACTTAGACACGAAGAAACACTAAGTTTTACTAAGAAATTCTTAGTAAAACTTAGTGTTTCTTCGTGT
>JBIKRY010000249.1:0-7135 GCA_044348925.1 Bernardetiaceae bacterium | reverse complement strand
GGTTATAAATTCACAAATTTTGAGAAATAATTACTATTTTTCTTTCAATTTAGCCGACTCATTCGCCTAAAGGCGAATATACGGTATCCGTAGTTCACGTTATCATTACTTATTTTTATGTTGTCAATAGTCAAATTAACATCAGAGTCATTGTAACCTTTGCTATTCCACTTCGTTTCTCCGTCTTTCTGCAATCCAGCAAAATTCATTTTACTCTCACGCCCAAAGGTCATCTGAAATCCACTATTTGCAGAAATAATAATATTAGTAGTAGCCTTATAATGAAAGCCTATTTTTGGACTAAATGCCCAGCTATTGTCTATAATATGAAATCCGATGTCATTGTCATAGAGTTCGTTTCCATTAACGGCTAAATACGCTTTGTTTTTTGCTCCATCCGAAGTAATGCCAAATCCACCTATAATTCTTGACACATTTGTTCCAAATGAAACACTTTAATTCTTGGAAATAGAAGCAAAATAATCTAAACCTAAATCAAACTGCACACCATAAACTTTACCATTTTTTGCACTATTGGATAAAAATGAGTTTAAGTATGGTTTTACATGAATAGATGTTCTAAATTTATCAGTAAAAAAGTAGCCAATTCCAATGTTTGCTGCATTTCCAAAGTAACTCTTATCTAAATTATATTTTGATGAAATGGTATCTAATACATAATTAGAATTTTGATTTCCATCAATATATGTAAACCCAATTTGTGAATTAGTTTGATTTGTTGGTAATAAACTAAATGCAACTATAATCTGAAACTTTCCTTTTCGAAAAATATTTTCATTTTGCCCGAAAAGAAACTGGGTATTCAAAATCAAACAAATTAATATTATTTTTCTCATCTGCTTTTTATGTTTTATTGAGATTTAGTACTTGTATAGAAGTTTAGTTGCTATTTTTACCAGTTTTAACAAAAATATTGGTAAAAACAGCAACCTTTTTGCTAAAACTGATAGTTGAAAATTTATTTGTCATTTTTTTCTATCCAATCTTTCACGTTTGCCATCATTTCAAATACCTGATCATCTTGATTATTTAGATTTATTGCAGTAACAATATAAGTATCAATAGATTTAAGATAAAATGCTTTGGTATGGATGCCATATAAATCTCCCGCATGACCAATAAAATCTGGATTTTCGGCCATAATAAAACCTAACCCGTATGTTTCACTTGGCAGACCAGTGTAAGCCGATGAAACTCCATTACTTTTCATTATTTGAAGACTTTGATTAGAAACAATTTTGCCTTGCATCAATGCCTGTAAGAATGTTTGTAAATCGTCAAGTGAACTAATTAAATCTCCTGTGCCAATTCCCCAATTACAGTTAAAAGTGGCATAGTTATCTTTTTCTGTAGCTGGAGGAGTGAATGTCAAGTAAGGAGTTAAAAAAGGTTTTATCATAAATTCATCATTAGAAAAATAAGAATTATTCATTTTAAGTGGATCCAAAATACGTTCTTTTACAAATGTCCTATACGGTTTTCCTGATACTTTTTCAATTATTAAACTTAGCAAACTATACCCTGTATTGCTATACTTCCAAGTACCCATATCACCTGCTGGCGATTTTTGCAATCCAATATCAATAACTTGTTCACGGGTAGGGGCTGAATTAGGATTAGGAAATAAACTACCAAATTCTGCTGTGCCAGTATATTCGCCTAATGAAGAGGTGTGATTAAGTAAATTTCTTACCTTAATATTGTTCACATTGGCTATACGGCTACTTATTTTAGTCATCATACCAGAACTTAAATGTTTACTAATATTATCATCAAGGCTGATTTTGTTTTCCTCAACTAATAACATAATAGACACGGCTGTGAACATTTTGGTTACACTTGCCACTCTCCACCTATGAGAAGTAGTTGCAGATTCATTTGAACCAATATTAGCTTTTCCGAGTGCATTTGACCACTTCCAATTTTTAGAAGGTCTTGCAACAGATAGCATTATGGCTGGAGCTGGGGACGCAGATTTGGTATCCGCCAAAATTTTTTGAAGAGCTTGCACACGTTTTTGATTTGATACTAATTCATCAGAACTATCATCACGCTTACAAGAAGAATTCAAGAGCATCATGCCCAAAACAGTAAATAAAAATAATTTTTTCATAGAAATATAGATTTTAAGAGTGAATTTATATTGCAAAATTATACACTCTCTACATTTCAAAATTGTAAAAATCCGACAAAGGTATATTTTTTTGAAAAACAGAGGGTTTGAGCTGGGCAAACTCTTGAAATTCTTTTATAAAATGAGATTGGTCTGCATAGCCAAAATCGTAGGCAAGTGAAGTTAGACTTGGGATTGAGCCGTTTTTCAATACATCAACAGTTCTTTGAAACCTTACTAAACGAATATACTTTTTAGGGTTTATTCCTAAATAAGTTTCAAAAATTCGTTCTATAGTTCTCTCAGAAACACTGTATTTTTGAGCAAGTTGTGCTACTGATACACAACCTTTCTGAATATTAATATCATTTATCAATGTTTCAACTTGGGTAGGCACTGTTTTTTTGGCTTTCTTTTGAAAGAAATTTTCTAATAATTCTACTCTTTTATAAGTTTCGTGATTTTCAATTAATTTTCCCTCCAACTCATTTACTTCACTTCCAAATAAAAGTTCCAAATTGTGTATTTGTGCAGCTATATCTTTTATTGCAGTACTGATAAAAGGATACAATCCATGAGCTTTAAACTGTATGCCTATTAAATCTATTTTTCCATTTGGTGGTTTTAACAAATGGTGCTCCATACATATTGCAGATAGCAAATGATGTGGTAATTTTTTAGTATTTTCTATAAAATTGTTTCCTAAATTAAATACAATTACTGATTTACCATCTGGAAAAAATTTGATTTCCTTTTGTTCAAATAATATATCTTCGGATTGAACGAAAAAGAAAAAATCTATATAAGGATTTCTTGAAATGTATTTTGTTAATTCCATACGACTTTGTTGTATTAGGTTTTTTCGCCGATGTTTGTGTCTCACAAACCACTCCACTATAACGTCAAAGGTGCATTGAAAAGCTACTTTTGATAGTTTATTGCGTATTTTTGTGTGATAAAACTTAAAAATATTGTTTCTTTGTGCAAGTTTGGGGTTATGGTGTTTGAGTCCTCACATAAACAATGGCGAAAAGTTATAAATAATTTACAACCAAAAGATTTCCTATTATTTTAAACTATCTGGGAAAACAAGACAAATGTTATTTTATTGCTTAACATTTTCACAAATAAATTCCTCTCCACATATAATTTATGGTATTATTATGTTTCTTTGCGATGAAATTAAAAAGTATATCATCAAATTTTAAAACTTTGTAACTACATGAAAAAAACTACATTCATTTGGTTGTTATTTGTATTTTGTACGAATAGCTTACTAGCTCAAATCCAAGAAAATCAACTGGTTGGTTATTGGGCATATAACAATATTATCTTGCCCGAAGGTACTCCACAAGAAAAAAAAGAGCAATATGGACAAATGCTTTCTTTCTTTTACATCATGCTCAATGCAGATAAGACAGCAGAAGTTAATTTTATAGGCAATCCAGAGAAAGCTACTTGGCGTATAGAGCAAACAACATTATTCATTAAGCAAGAATGGAATGGTAAGGAAAAACAATTTGCTATCAAATTTTTGGATAAAGATAAGATAGAATTTGATGAACTGCCTAAAAAGCCACGCAATCCTACATTAATTTTAGCAAGGTCAGAAAAGAAAGAAGTAGTTGCGAAGATTTATGAAGGAGTAGCTGCCGATAAAAAGATGTTGCAGAAGAAGTGGTACTATGTAAGTTTAGTAGAAACAGAGGAAGAAAAAGCAAAGAGTACACCCGCCACAAGATTAGTAGGAACTTTCTTGGTAAACTCTACGATGGAACTAAAAGAAGACGGAACTTTGATACTAACCTCATCAATGGATGCATTTGACACTAATAAAGACAAAAATAACCAGACTTGGGAACTTAGTACAGATAGGAAAACAATTATAGTTCCTAACAAAGATAAAGAAGCCGACATGTGGCTAATTTTAAAAGTAACTGACAATGAATTAGTTATATTGAGAAGTAATGATATGCCGCCATTATTATTCTCTACAACACCACCTAAAAAGTAAGAAACAGCATTGTTGGAAATTTAATACTAACAATGCTGTTCCACCAACACGTTAAACTTACATTGAAAGGCTACTTTTGATAGTTTATTGCGTATTTTTGTGCAAGTTTGGGGTTATGGTGAAGTGGGCTTTGAGGGTACAGCGAATGGCGAAAAGGTTGTAATTAAAAACAAAAAGCAAGTCAAAATAAGGCTTGCTTTTTGTTTTTTCGTATCTTTGTAAAAAAAAACAAAACAATGAGCAAAAAACTAATTCGTTTTGACTGGGCAGTCAAAAAATTACTTCGCAACAAAGCAAACTTTGTTGTGCTTGAAGGTTTTTTGTCTGAACTTTTATTTGATACGATTAAAATAGAAAGAATTTTAGAAAGTGAAGGTAATCAAGAAACAGATGATGATAAATATAATCGGGTTGATATTTTAACCCAAAACTCCAAAAACGAGTTGCTTATCATAGAAATTCAAAATACTTACGAAATAGATTACTTTCACAGAATGGCTTATGGCACATCAAAAGCCTTAGCAGAACATTTGAGTTTAGGGCAGGCGTATTCAGAAATCAAAAAAGTAATTTCTATCAATGTCGTTTACTTTGATTTGGGGCAGGGGAAAGATTATATCTATAAAGGTAAAACAAACTTTGAAGGCTTACACGAAAAAGATATTTTGCAACTTTCAATACAGCAAAAAATGACCTTTGCTAAAAAAGAAGTTTCCGATATTTTTCCCGAATACTACATTATAAAAGTTAATCAATTCAATGGCATAGCAAAAGACACCTTAGATGAATGGATTTACTTCTTAAAAAACAGCGAAGTAAAAGACGAGTTCAAAGCAAAGGGTTTGGCAGAAGCAAAAGAGGTTTTAGACATTATGCGTTTAGACAAAGAGCAACAATACGGCTACAATCGTTATTTAGACTATTTGCATCTCAAAGCAAGTGAAGCACTTTCTTTACAAGCAGAAGCAGAGGAGAAAGTAAGAAAAGACGAGAATTATAAAAAGGCTGTTGAAATTGCTAACAAGGCTATCAAAAAAGGCTTTGACAATGAAACCATCGCAGATTTGACAGACCTAACAGTTGAACAAATAGAGCAACTGCGTAACGAAAACAAGAATAACTGTGCCTAATATTGGTTGGGCAAAAGCGGGGCTGATGTGCTAATTTGTAGTGCAGTGCTTTTTATTTACTTTTGTGCTTGTGTGAAGTTTAGTGCTGAAAAATCCCGCCACTTCGCCAAGCCTTTTCCGTTGCACGAAATTCTAACAACAAAACAACGGAAATATGAATTAGCAAATCAACAAAAAAGATTTAGATACCTCTATAAATGAAAAGTTTTCAAATATAAAATTTCTACAATTTGGAAATTAGGAATTGATTAATAACTTAACTAATTTATCTACATCTGTATAAGGATTTTTGGAATTTTCAGGCAATGGACTTCCTTGTTGATTTCGCAACCATTCTGCATTTTGAATTGCGGTACGGATTTTTTCAAAAACTACTTTTTCTTGGGTTTGTGTAACATTCAGCAAGTCTTTAACTGTTAAATCAAAAAGTCCTTCATAGCAATAATTGTCAGTAGGTTTACCTTCACCTCCGCTTTCTTTTCTCCAATCTCCTTTTTTATATTTAGAATGTAATTTATTTTCTCTTAAATAGCCACCAATGCAAATTGTACCTTTGCAATCTATTCCTACACACTTTTTATTCTTAGAAAAATCACTAAATCCACAACGACAATCATCAGAGTATTTACATTTAATTTGTTTAGAACCTTCTAAACAATTCTTACACTCGGAAGCTAAAAAAATATGCTGATTTTCTTCAAAATGTAGTAAAATCCAATTTTCAAATTGACGATTAGAATAAGCTATTTCAATATTAAAATCTTTTGCTTTTGTGAATAAATAACTAAAAACACTTTGCTTTTCTTCATTATTATCGTCATTATCAAAAAATAACCAAATTTGGTCAAAGGGTGTATTATCTTCCAAAAGAGCATTGCATTTTGTTTGGTAATAATTTATTTGTTCTTTGCGTTTTTGTTCATTTTCAGGCAAATTTTTTTCAAAAAATGAATTTAAGTTCTCTATTAATTCAGCATTAATTTTGTTATTTTTAGTGGTATTCAATAGGATTTTCACAGCCAATAAGAGTAAGTTTTTGGCTTGGTTATTTTCAGGCATTGCCACAACAGTTGTATAAACAGCACCCATTTTATATTTATAAGTCTGACTTTTGGTAATTCCTTCAAAGTAATTGACTTCTGTTTGACCTTCACAAAGAATTAAAATTTTAAGATTGGGGCTAACTCCTTCTTTGTTTTCTACTTTTTTTGCTTTTCCTTTGGGAATTACAGATACGTTTCCTGCACCAATTCGTTTTTCGTCTTCAAAAAAAGAATTATTTGATATGTTCTTAATCTTCTTTTTGCCCATTTTTTTTCTCAATTTCAAACTGAATATAATCTGCATCAATCACAGGCACACCGCCCAATCTACCTGAAAGATACCATTTTTCAAAAGGAATATCTTTGCGAATACCCGTAAAATCAGAAAAACGAGTAATTTCGGTTTTCCCAAAATAATCTTTATCTATGATATAAATTTGGTCTTTGGCAAATAAAGAATCACGAAATTGTGCTGTATCGTGAGTTGCAAAAATTAGCTGTGAATTATTTTTATTGAATTGATTGCTATCATAAAACATTTTAATCAAAAATTTTGTCCAATACGGGTTGAGGCTTTTGTCTAATTCATCAATCATTAATAAATGTCCATTTTCAAAGGCATTTATCATAATTGGTAGCAATGAAAATAATTTTCTTGTACCATCAGATTCTATTCTTAATGGAGTATTTTTTGTACCTATTTCTTTATCACCATCAAAAAAACGATGTTGTGCTTCAATGTTTAGCTTTAAATCTTCAATGATTTTACTTTTAATTTCTTCTGAAATTGTATCAGGAAATACAAAATTTTCTG
>JBIKRY010000383.1:0-3863 GCA_044348925.1 Bernardetiaceae bacterium | reverse complement strand
TTGTAAAGTTCTGCGAATACCTGCATCTAAATAGTTTAAAATTTGGTTTGCTTCGCTAATATTTTTAGTTTGTATTATTTCGTTAAGCAATTCATTACCTATCATACTCATTAATGCACCTGGTACGCCGTGTCCTGTGCAATCTACAGCTGCCAAAACCGTAATTGGTAAGATATTTTGTTGCCAACTATTGCGGGCTTCAAAAGCTGGATTTTCGTTGGCAAAGGCATTTTGTAAATTTTGGTTGCTAAAAAAATAATAAAAATCTCCGCTTACAATATCACGTGGTCTAAATAAGATAAAATGTTGTGGCAAAACCGTAGAAATTTCATTTGTCAAAGGCAACATGGCTTTTTGAATTCGCAAGGCAGCATTAATACTTGCCGTAATATCTTCGTGTTGTTTGGTTATTTTTTGGTTTTGTTCTTCGAGGGCATCTCTTTGGGTTTCTATTTCTTCTTTTTGTTGTTCTATTTCTGAAGTTCTTACTTGGACTAATTGTTCTAAAGTGGTATTTTGTTGCTCAAAAATATTCTTTTTTTCTATTTCTCTTTGTAATTGTTCTTGCCATAATTTTTTTCTCAACTCTGTAATTCGCAAAGTAAGGTGTTTTGAAAATAACAGACTCATTACAATAAAGCTAATTTTAGGGCTTAAATAAATAACAAATCCTAAAAAAGTAATTGTACTTATTTGACCAAATAGCAATAAATGCACATTCCAAGTAAACATACTAAATAATAACAATCCTCCAGATAATAGAAATAAACTTGCCTCAGCATCTTTTCTATATTTTCCACGAATTCCCAAAGCTAATAACAGAAATAAATGTAAAAGACTATTAGGAATAAAAAATATATTCAAAAAATTACTTCTAAAATTTGATGAAAAAAAATCAAATCCAATAAAAATAATCGTACACATAGGAATAATGAGGGTTATATTTAATGCCCAAAACCAAAAAGGATATTTTGTTTTGGTGTGTAGAAAAGTATTTGCAAACAAAACACTAAATATAATAGCAACTGCATTCAAAAAATCTAATAATTTGTAATAAAATAATCCTCCATCTGCTGCAATTTCATACAGAGCCTCCTCCGAAAAACTAAATCCAAAACTTGCAATAAGGCATACATACCAAAAATAACTACGTTCTCGTATGGCAACAAATAAGGCAAAATTGTATAGAGTCATCATGGCAACAATGCCCAAAAAAATAGCCTCAATAATAAAAATGAACATAAATTCATCTGTAAGCACATTATGAAAATTTTTGCTTGCGATTTCTTGTACTACGCCTTTGTTTTGAGTGGGTTGTAAATATGCCAAAGTTTTGCGGACATAGATTATTTTTTCTTCGCCACCTTCCAATTCTATTAGCAAAGATTCTGTAACTCTGTCTGTATGACATTCTGCATCAGGAATTGCCCAGCCCCCTTGTTCTTTTATCCATTTACGTTGTGGGTTACTTTTGCTCGAATCATTGCTATAAAATTCGGTCATTGCCCAATCATTGTCGTCTGTAAGCAAATAAAAACTTGCATCTTCGGTAGGATTGATATTTTTGAGAGTAAAACGCAACCACCAAGTTTTTACATCTTTCGAAAAACCTTGTATAGGAGTTTGATTTTCTATAAATTTGTCTTTATAAACGGTACTTACTTGCTCAATCGTATAAATACTATTGGTGTCTGCTAAAATTTGGTGGGCATGAATACCAATGCTAACTCGTTGATTATCCAATAATAAATCATTGGTAAAAGGTACTATTTTTTGGGAATATCCTAAGAAAGATAAGAATAAACAAAATAAGAAAATATAGTAGAAATTGGTAGTAAGTATTCGCATAAACAATTTAGTCATTTGTTGTTGCGAAATTACACAAAAATACAAGATTTACTATACATATAGGTGTAAACAAATTTTTATTTTCTGCTATGTTGCTGGATGTAAGAAAGGATTTAGAGGCATAGATAGTTTTCAAGTTTTAAAACTTGGAAACTTGCCTTATATAGCAAAGTTACTACAAAAACAACATTACCAGCACGTCAAACTTGCCCAAAGAAACTACTTTTTTTAGTTTTAGCACACAAAAATACGCAATAAACTAACAAAAGTAGTTTTCAATGCACCTTTGACGTGCTGATGGAGTTGTCAGTGAGGACACCTAGGGTATGTACACATCTTTTTAAGAATTTTTGAGTAAGTTTAGTGTATGTTTTAGTGTTTTTATTTACAATACTAAACAAGAATAAAAGCTAATTAAAATAGATAATAAATTTATAAAATATTAGACGTAGTTTTACTCAAATTACTTAGAAAAATAACAAAAGATGTGTACATACCCTAGGTGTGACACAAACCACGGCAGAAAAAACTTCTTATCCTAAGTCTTTTTTTGAATAAAAATAAAAATTTAGAATAAGAAGTCTTTGAAAAATAACTAAATTAATTGACTATTTTATTCTTGGAAAGAATCCTTCAAGTGTCATCGCATAAGGGATTTCTTGCCATAATAGTTTAGGAGTTTTTACCTTGATAGGTGCGATATTAGGAAGTCCATGAGTACGAAATGCTTCATTTCCACCAAAAGTATTCCCCAATAAATGACAAACTGCACCATGTTCACTTAGAGTCAAAGTGCCACCGTTACACTTAGCACCAAATGGACTAAAACTATATACATAAGGAACAATCATCCCTATGTAAGTCTCAACTGTGAAATCAAAACCCTTATTAGGAAATAATCCATAATTTGCGATACAGCAGTTCAAGTTATGCCCTGCTATTTTTACCTCTCTTAAGTCAGGCAAGTAAAAAAAATTTTCTTCATAATCACCACTAAATCGATTGCCTACTAGAGAATATAAAATATCAACAACCCCCTCTTTAATCTTAAGTCTCTGTCCTTCGCACTTCGTAAAGTATTTTGGAACAAAATCAAAAGCAAAGAATTGGAGACAACCCGCTAATATTCCCGAATTTTTACCATAATCAGAGGGTGCATCACCTTCTACACATATAAAATAATAAGGCGGGACAGATTTTGTCTTACTTGCATCTGAATAAGTTTGTAAATCAGGAATACAAAAAGTAGTAACGCCATCGCCACCGTACTTGGTTTTAATCAGCTCAAAAAGAGCAGGATATTGCGAGATATTCAAACTCCTTCCATCGCATTTTATCCAAGTAACGGGCCCGTCACCATAATCTTCTGAAAATTTAGTTCCTTGGGTATAAGGATACATGGTAATCGCACCTAATAAATTGTACATATTTTATGTAAGTTTAGAAATGAAAAGTTTTTTACATTGCCAAATTATTTAATGATTTTTTTAATTCCAAAATTATTTAGGTTTTTCTTTGCCCTTGTTAGTATCCCACTGACAAATTCTGCTATGCAAAACTGCTTTTGTATCTTTGTGCTATGTTTAATACAATGGAATTGGAGCAGGTGTATGTTGCACTACCACCAAGAGGGTATAATTGCTGTATTGATAAAGCACAATACATTCCTGCCGTTGGCTGTGTCCCCACGCCAACTCCACCAGCACGTGAAACTTGCCCAAAGAAACGACTTTTTTAGTTTTATCACACAAAAATACGCAATAAATTATCAAAAGTAGCTTTAAAAATTGAACTTGACCTACTAATAGAGTGGTTTCAATTCCATTGCGGGTTTGACACAAACAATGGCGGGAAATTATTTTGTTGCCAAAGGCAACAAAATTGTACCGTAGCCTTTAGGCTGCAAGGTCTTTCAAAGCATAAACTCCAACAGAACTTGGGCGTAATTGATAGAAACAAAGCCTATCTTATTGTATCTTGGCTTAGATTCCTATTTTTCTTCTACAATACTACCT
>JBIKRY010000382.1:0-3877 GCA_044348925.1 Bernardetiaceae bacterium | reverse complement strand
TTTGACAGTATATTTATATTCCAAATTTCTTTTAGCAAAATTATAAAATAAATTGCCAAAGGCAATAAAAGTTGTCGCAGAAACCAAAAAAAATCCTGTTAATCTTGAAATCCTGTTGTTAATTTTGTTAAAATCTCCTGTGCAGCCACCGAAATCACCGTACCAGGTCCAAAAACACCAATTACCCCAGCTTGATACAAAAATTCGTAATCTTTTGGCGGAATTACGCCACCTGCAATCACTGCAATATCCTCACGACCTATTTTTTTGAGTTCTGCAATTAATTGAGGAATTAAAGTTTTGTGTCCTGCTGCCAAACTACTTGCACCAATCAAATGCACATCATTTTCGGCTGCTTGTCGTGCCACTTCTTCGGGAGTTTGGAACAACGAACCCATATCAACATCAAAACCCAAGTCTGCAAAACTTGTTGCTATCACTTTTGCTCCTCTGTCGTGTCCGTCTTGTCCCATTTTTGCAATCATAATTCGAGGACGGCGACCTTCGAGTTCTGCAAATTTATCTGCCATTTCTTTTGCTTTGCGGAAATTTTCATCTGTGCCTGCTTCTCCTGCATAAACTCCTGAAATAGAACGAATTACAGCTTTATGCCTTCCAAAAACTTCTTCCATAGCATCAGAAATTTCGCCTAATGTGGCTCTTTCTTTGGCTGCCAAAACCGCCAATGCTAACAAATTTCCCTCACCTGTTTTGGCAGATAAAGTAATTTTTCGCAAAGCCTCCTTCACTTTTTCATTATCTCTATTTTTCTTAACTTGTTCTAAACGTGCAATTTGCGAATTTCTTACTGCCGTATTATCAACTTCTAACAATTCAATATCTGTTTTTTCGTCTGTTTGAAATTTGTTTACACCCACAATCGTATCTTTTCCTGCGTCAATTCGGGCTTGTTTTCGGGCTGCTACTTCCTCAATCCGCATTTTTGGCAAACCTGTTTCTATGGCTTTCGACATTCCGCCTAATTTTTCAACTTCTTCTATCAGAAACCACGCTTTTTCTACTAATTGTTGCGTTAAATATTCCACATAATACGAACCTCCCCAAGCATCAACAGACTTACAAACTCCTGTTTCTTTTTGAATAAAAAGCTGCGTATCACGTGCAATTTTTGCAGAAAAATCAGTCGGCAAAGCAATAGCTTCGTCTAAGGCGTTGGTGTGCAAAGACTGTGTGCCACCCAAAACCGCAGCCAAAGCCTCAATCGTGGTACGTGCCACGTTGTTAAAAGGGTCTTGTTCGGTCAAAGACCAACCCGAAGTTTGGCAATGGGTACGCAATGCCATTGATTTTGCATCTTTTGGATTAAATTGTTTCACGATTTTTGCCCATAACAACCGACCTGCACGCATTTTGGCAATTTCCATAAAATAATTCATTCCAATTCCCCAAAAAAACGACAAACGAGGAGCAAAATCGTCAATATCCAAACCCGCAGCAATGCCTGTTCGCAAATATTCCAACCCATCTGCCAACGTATAAGCCAATTCAATATCTGCACTTCCGCCTGCCTCCTGAATGTGATAACCAGAAATAGAAATGGAATTGAATTTTGGCATATTTTGGGCTGTGTACGAAAAAATATCGGCAATAATTCGCATACTTGGCAATGGCGGATAAATGTAGGTATTACGAACCATAAATTCCTTCAAAATATCATTCTGTATCGTGCCACTTAGCAATTCAGGTTTTACGCCTTGTTCTTCGGCTGCCACAATATAAAACGCCATTATTGGCAATACTGCCCCATTCATTGTCATCGAAACAGACATTTTATCGAGGGGAATTTGGTCAAAAAGGATTTTCATATCCTCCACACTGTCAATAGCCACGCCAGCCTTGCCCACATCTCCCTCAACTCTTGGGTGGTCAGAATCATAACCTCTGTGCGTTGCCAAATCGAAGGCAACGGACAAACCCATTTGTCCTGCTGCAAGATTTCTCCGATAAAAAGCATTGCTTTCTTTGGCTGTCGAAAATCCTGCATATTGGCGAATTGTCCAAGGTTTTGTGAGGTACATACTTGCGTAAGGACCTCGCAAATAAGGTGCTGTTCCTGCCGAAAACTGCAAATGTTCTGCGGTTTCTACGTCTTTGGGCGTAAAAACCGGTTTGATGTTGATTTTTTCGGCGGTTTGGAAATTTTCCGCAACTTTTTGTGGTTGCTGTTCTTTTGCTTTTTTCAAGAGGTTACTGCGAACTTCTTGGAAAGTTGGTTTTGTTGTGTGTGTTGTCATATTAATTATTTTTATATTTATCAAAATCAAAATATTTGAGATAGTATTTTTGGTGCTTGTTCCCATTTTTAGCAAGCAATTTTAATGTATCTGTGTAAATGTTTACAAAATTGTCTATATCAATATCACCTTGGTTGGATAAGCTGTAATTTCCAATTTTCTGATTAGGTAGTAATAAAAATTCATCTTTTTGTTTATCAAGTTGATAATTTAATTTAAAAGAAGTATTGAGTAAACTTATTCTTTTATTTGCTTTTTCTACCCAAAAATCATAATGACAGTTTACCTGAATATTATTATTATTTATAACTTGATACGTACTTTCTAATATATTGCCCGTATCAAAATCTTCTTTTGATAGTATTATTTCAGCAAAATGATAGTGAATACCACTACTAAATTCTTCTTGTGGAATAGTAAGCAAATGAGCTAAGGTATCAGCTTGTATTTTATAAAATTCATTAAAAATAGCACCATACCCCGAACCTGTGCCAACACTTTGTAAAAGAAGCAACTGATGTAAAGTATCTATGGTATGTTGTAAAGTATGATTACGAGGATTAGAAACTCTTTCTGCATCTATTAATTTCCATGCTGTTTTAACTTTTCTAAAAATAAAAACTTCCTCATCAGGAAAATATATAGTGTAATTTTTATCTAAATCATTATAAGTCGCAAATAATACAACCTCCTTATTGCTTGTGCTATCTAAATTGACTTCTTGTAAGGTATATTGCAAATTATATTTACCTGCTTTTTGTGTAAACAAACTTGCTTGTTCTGCTTTTAAACTATCTGTTTTATTGGTAATAATCAACTGCATAATACTATCAGATAAAATAGGTTCTTTAATTTCTGTGCTTAACATTGATTTATCTCCTTGTTTATTAACAGCCTTACTTTCAACTTTCTTTTGCCCACACGCAAAGAAAAATCCTATAAATATAAAAATAACAAGATGTAAAAAGTTGTTTCTAACTTCTTGGAAAGTTGGTTTTGTTGTGTGTGGTATCATATTGGGTTATTTCTTTTTTGTTCTTAAAATTACCTGCCATAAAAAACAGCTTTGTAACTACGTCTATCTTTAAAAAATTGCTGTTTTACAACTACTAATTTATTATTTTTTAGTTCATAAAAAATCACACTATCCCCTTCTATTTTTGTGCTATCATCTTGTATCCACTTCGTTTCACGTCTTTTAATAGTCTGCAAAGTATCTGCCTTCCAGTAGTAAGTTTCTTCTGCTTGGCTATACATACTGCCATCTTCATAAACTGTAATAGTTTTATGTTTGTTGTCAATATCAATATCTCCATTAGAATCTAATTCCATAAAGAAAGTTAAATGCTTAGTGTCTTTGTTATATTTAAAAAATCTAAATGGATTTATGCCTCTACTACCCGAAACGGAATAGTATTCCAATAATAACTCTTTTTCTCCATCAAAATCTATGTCTTGCCAAGTAATTTCACTAATAGGACTGTTATTTGGGAAAGGGTAATACAACGTACCAAAATCTAAACTATCTATCTTGATAATCTTCTCTTGGTCTTTATACCAAATGTAAAAATCTGCCCTCGTGCTATCTTCTTCTGATTCTTCTGAAATATAAATAGTATTAT
>JBIKRY010000112.1:0-13877 GCA_044348925.1 Bernardetiaceae bacterium | reverse complement strand
CACATGAGGAGCAAAATCTTGCGGGACAATATGCAGTTTGGGCAGTTAGCGACAATGCAAGTAGCAAAGAATTAGGCGAAAATTACAAAGCCCTCAACAAAAGCCAAGAAATATTGGATAAAGCAGGCATTCCTATTTCTATTTTTTCTCCAAATACAAGTAATAAAAATAATAAACACATAATTACAAAAACAAAAATAGCCAATCAAAATATACAAAATAATTCGCCTATTTTGTTAGATTCTTTTGGCATAGCCATAGAAACTACGCCTGTCTATAAAGTAGAAAGCACAGAAGGAGTAAAAATAGGAGATAATAGTTGGTGGCAAAACGAAGAAGATATTTACCTCACTGTAGCAGGAGTTTTGCTAATTTCTGTACTTATTTTATTGCTAAAAAGAAGTAAGTAAGAAGACAAATTAAATTTACCTAATTTTATAATTATTTTGTATTAATTCATATACTTTTTCGAGTTCCTTATCTTTTTTGTGGATAAAATCTTGCGTAGAATACTCAATTTCGTGGTTTGGTACTACTCCATTTGCCGTTTTTTCAAAAGGTAATAGGTGATTAATCCGATATAATGGCAATCGGAGTACAACTTTGGTTTCGGGCAGTGTCAGCATAGTAAATAACATAGCATTAGTTCCAATTTGACTACCTCCTGTTTCTTTTCCAATCAGAATTGCTTGGCTAAGTTTCTGGAGATAAATAGCCACAAAACTCGCAGCCGAAAATGTACCACCATTGGTTAGTACATATACTTGTCCTGTAAAATTATATTTTTTTTGATTTTTTTGAATAACCTTATAAATACTACTATCATTTTTTTGGCTTTTTTTGGCAACCAAACCAAAAGCAAAGGGCATAAGACCAATAAATAATTTAGAATCCGACATATATTGGCGAAAATTTATCTTGCGATTATGTCTTTTAAACTCATAGGCAAATGGTTGTTTGAGTAAATAAGATAATAATTGGCAGGCATCAAATATTTTTCCGCCACCATTATCTCGCAAATCAATTACCAAATGTTTGATATTTTGGGTATGTAAGTTTTTGAATGTTTTTTTATAAAATTGCTTATATTTTTTACCTTCAAATTCTTGTATCTTTAAAATAGCTAATTTATTAAGGGTATCTATTTTTAGCTTTTTATATTTTTGTTGTAGCAGAAATGCACTTACTGAAAAATTATCTTCTTGTTTATCAAATAGTTGGTATATTTTGATAAGCCCTTTTTGGTCTTTCGTTTCTACAAAAAAAGAATCTTGCATTCCAAACAATAAAGAGCAAAAATATTTAAAATTTAGAGATGCTTCATAGGTTTTATAACTCTGATTGTAGGCATCACTGCCCTCAATTTCAAAAATATATTGCAAAATATATTTGCAAGGGTAGCCATTGATGCTTAATAATTCGCTGCCAAGTGTCAAACTACTATCTGTGCTGTTGTTTTTGGTAATAAATACTTTGTTTTGGATAATTTGAACTTCTAAAGGCAAATGTGCATACTCATTGTTGCTATAAAACTCTATATAGGCACGTGAAGGGATAATATTGGTATGTCCGCAACCAATTTTTGCAATGATTTTTCGAAGTGCTATTCGTAGTTCTCTCTCATTGAGGTCTTGTTCATTGTCGTATAATTTGGTAAAAAGCGTATCTAACTGTTTTTGGCTTGCATAGCTAAAAATATTAGGGTGGTAATTGTATAACAAAGTTTGTAAGATTTTACTATCTTTTGCTATTTTTTCCGCAGAAAAAAGTTGCTCAGGATGATAAATCTGTTTATTTTGCGAACTTGCTGGAAAACAAAAGGATAGAAACAAAATTAGGTATAAAAAAAGATGTATGTAATGAGAAAACATTTTGCTAAAAGTCTATAAATAGTTGTTTATTTTTGTAAAATTAAGGATATTTTTCAATATATTTGTATAGACCTCTCCAAACATCTTTTTTACCATTTTTTTGCTGTTTTTTTGTTATACAGATTTTAAACCTACTTAAAATTATCAACTTATGCGTATTTTCTTTGTATCTTATTTGTTCTTGGTGTTGGTATGTTTTCATGCTACCGCCCAATATTTTAGCACTTCTACGGGAGTGGTTTCGTTCTTTTCCAAAACTCCTATTGAGGATATTTCTGCTACACACAAAACGGCAAGTTCTATTATCAACACTGCCAACAACCAAATAGCGGTGCAAATAGCAATAAAACAATTTACTTTTCCCAATGCCTTGATGCAAGAGCATTTTAATGAAAATTATATGGAAAGTGAAAAATATCCACAAGCTACTTTTGCAGGGAAAATTAATGAAAAAATAGATTTTACAGTGCTTGGCGTGTATCCTGTAACGGCTACAGGCAAACTAAAAATGCACGGTGTAGAACAAGACAAAACTTTAAAAGGTACTTTGGAAGTAACCGCCACAGGTATTATTTTGAAAGCCGATTTTGAAGTAGCTTTGGCAGATTACAAAATAGATATCCCCAAAATTGTATTTGCCAAAATAGCCGAAAAAATACAAGTAAAAATAGATTTTCTTTATGTTGCCAAAAAATAAATATAGAGAGATAAACAATACCCAAACTACTTAAACAATATAAAAGTATATTCTCCTTCTGATGAGTTTCCGAAACGAATAGGTTTTTTAGTAAACTAAAATAGAGTTTATGAATAATTTGTATAATAGACTTTAGTCTGTTTTTAAGTAGTTGAAAATCAATAACTTGCACAGACTAAAGTCTATGCTACAGCAATTATTCATAAACTCTAATAACTTTAATTTTATCCATTTATTTGTATAATTTTAAATTTTTTACAAAATTTATAGCAAGCATACATTACTTTTTACTCTACTTTTACTTTTAGATGATTAAGATTTAGTAGTACATACTTTAATTTGTGGGTTAATTATTTTGATTATCAATATATGCAACACACATTATTAAAGTCTATGTTACATACCTTAATTACTTTTTACTTTTTACTTTTTTTAGGACATCTATGCAAACTTATATTTTAACTATTTTTTTTATCTTTTTTGGTTTTTGCTCTTTTGCACAAAATGAAAAAAAGAACCCTTCTTTGGAAGATTTGTACGCAATGCCTGCTAATCAATATGCAGTTTTTCAGTATTCAGACGAGAAATATGATACTTTCTTTTGCGACCCAAGCCAATTTGACACAATGAGTATTAATTTTTTTATACATTGTTTGAAAAGAGATAATCCAGCTATTTTGGAGGTAAAAAGCAATGCACAAACGCATATTCTCAAAGTAACTACCGTTGCAAAAGTATTTTCCGAAAAATCTTTACATTTGGCGGTGCTGAAAGCAAGAGATGAAGTTGCAGAAATTCTCAAAAATTCTCCTGCTCCTTATACCGAATTTGAGAATATTATTGCAAAGCAAAGCAAACGAAAAGACGGAAAATAAAATATTTCAACCTTATTTCTACGAACATGAAACATATACATTACTTTTTATTTGTATGCTTTGCAATATTTGGAAATATGCAAAGTATATATGGGCAGGGGACAAGTTGTGCAGGTGCTACAGCTTTTGCTTTGACTTCTGGTTGCATTACACAAGCTTACTCTTTTTCCTCCACAACAACTCGTCTTAATCTTGGTGCTGCTTGTGGTAGTACAACCCCTACTGAAACAGGTTGGTACACTTTTACTGCACCAACTAATGGCGTAGTAAACATTACAGGAACTGTTGGTGGCGGTAGAGATTTAACCTTATCTGTTTATACGGGTTGTACGGCTGGTACAGTAGTTGGTTGTGCAGATACCAATGGTAATAATGCTAATGAATCTATTACCTCACTTGCCGTAACAGGTGGTCAAGTATATAATGTACAACTTGGTAGATTTACGGGTACAGGTGGTGGTAATACTACAGGTACTATTTGTATAAGTTTTGTACCTGCCAATAATGCTTGTACTTCTGCAACGAGCTTAACACCTGCTGCTATTGGAGCAGCCTGTACTACTACAAATGGTACTACCCTTGGGGCTACACAAAGTTTTGCAGCCATAACTACTTGCGGTGCTGCCACTACAGCTTCAGATGATGATGTTTGGTATAGTTTTGATGCAACTTCTACTTCTCATACAGTAACTGTTACACCTGGCACATTAAATAATCCTACGTTTGAATTATATAATGGAGGAGTTTCACCAGGAACCTGCCCTGGCAATACTACAGGTGGTACATGTATTAATGGCTCTGCATTAGCAGCAGGTGCCGAAAGTAATACTTTTGCAGGTTTAACTATCGGAAATCGTTATTTTGTGCGTGTATATAGTATCGGAAATACTACAGGAGTGCAAGGTACTTTCACTATTTGTGTAGCCACTCCTTTAGTTAATGATGCTTGTAGCAATGCTATTCCGCTTACCCCAAGTGCTTTGAGTGGTGCTTGTGTTACCACTAATGGAAGTACAGTTGGTGCAACTGCTTCTGGTTTTTCTGCCTCGTGTGCTAGTGCAACTGCCGATGATGATGTTTGGTATCGTTTTGATGCCACAGCCACTACACATAATATAAAAGTTGGTGCTACTACCATTACAGATATTGCTTTTGAACTCTATGATGGTGGAGTTTCGCCAGGAACTTGTCCTGTAGCAGCAGGTGGTACATGTATTAACGTAGGAACTCCTGTAGCGACAGCAGATGAAAGTAATACTTTTACAAGTTTAATTGTTGGGCATCGGTATTTTGTTCGGGTATATAGTACAGGAAACGGAACAGGGCAGGGAACATTTACAATTTGTGTTACTACCCCTGCTTTAGGAGAGTGTTTAAATCCTATCCCCTTAACAGTTAATACGAGTTGTGTAACTACAACTTATACCTTAACAGGGCTGGATGCCATTGCTGCACCTTCTTGTGCAACGCCTACCCAAAGTGGCTGGTATAGTTTTACTGCTACTTCTACTGGAAATGTGAATTTAGATTTTACAGGCAATAGACGTGGCATTCTTGCTGTGTACACAGGAAATTGTACAGCTCTAACAGAGGTAGCTTGTACTTTTACAGGCACTAATAGTAACCCTTTATCTCTGGTCGTATCTGTTACATCAGGAACAACATATTTAGTAAGAATAATGAAAAGCAATGGAGGGGCAAATGCTACAGGAACTATTTGTGCATACATACAACCCCCTGCCAATGATGCTTGTACAAATGCTATAAGTTTAACTTCTGCTACCACTTGCATAAATACCACAGGAACATCTACAGCAGCCACACAAAGCCAACCTGGTTGCACAGGCACAGCCGATGATGATGTGTGGTATTCCTTTATAGCAGTTTCTACCTCCCATACCATAACTGTTACCCCAACAGCAACAGCTATGACTGATGCCGTTGTAGAATTATTCTCTGGTACTTGTGCAGGACTTTCTACTTTAATCTGCCAAAATACTACCACAGCCGCAGCAGCCGAAGTCATTAATGCAACAGGTTTGACCATTGGCAATACCTATTTTGTACGAGTATATAGCCAAGCCAATGCAGCAGGGCAAGGGAATTTTAATATTTGTGTTACGCATGCAGTACCAAGTAATGATACGTGTGCAGGTGCAATTTCTTTGACACCAAGCGGAACTTGTAACCCTACACGAGCAAGCTCTATAAGTGCAACACAAACATTGGCAGGTTGTACGGGTACAGCAGATGATGATGTTTGGTTTAGTTTTGTTGCTGCGAATACCACACAAACTATCACCGTTACACCCGCAGGTGGACTCCCTATGTCTGGTGCAGTATTTCAAGTTTTTTCGGTTTGTAGTTCGACAACTGTTACGGGAACTTGTACCAGTGCAACTGGAGCAGCAACGGCTACAGCTACAGTTGCAGGACTTATATCAGGGAATACCTATTTTGTAAGAGTATTTAGTTCGGGTAATGGAACGGGGCAAGGCAATTTTGATATTTGTATTGTTACGCCTATTATTGGAAATGATGCTTGTTCTACAGCTACGAGTCTTGTTTCTAATCCTACTTGTACAAATACAAGTAGTACCACTACTACTGCCACAGCAGGCACTGTAGGTTGTGCAGGCAATGCCGATGATGATGTTTGGTTTAGTTTTGTTGCACAAAGTCCAACACACGTAGTTACCCTTAGTCCTACAGGAGCTACACCTTTGGGAGATGCAGTAGTGGAACTATTGCAAGGCACTTGTCCAACACCAGCTACTACTTTAGTATGCCAAAACGCAACAACAGTAGCAGCAACAGAAACCTTAACATATACAAGTTTGGTTATTGGTACAACCTATTTTATAAGAGTATATAGTTTTGCGAATACTACAGGCAAAGGAACATTTAATATTTGTGTTACCCATACACCACCCGCAAATGATGAATGTGCCAATGCTATCACACTTACCCCAACGGCTTTTTGTACCAATGGTAGTAATATTGGTGCAAGCAATAACCCAACACAAGACCTTGTGAGTTGTTCCATAGGTGGGAATGAATTAACTGTTTGGTATAAATTTGTAGCAACTTTTACCACCCATGTAGTACGAGTGCAAAACAGCACCCCTAATTTTGACTTAAATTTTGCACTATATACAGGCACTTGTGGCAGTCTTAGTATTGTAGGTGCTTGTATCAATGGTGGTGGAAATGGAAGTGCCGAAATAAATACCTTTACAGGATTGACTGTAGGCACTACCTATTTTGTACGCATTGCAAATCAAGTAGCAAATAGTCAAGGTGATTTTTGTGTGCAAGTCTATAATGTTAATCCTCCAAATGACAACTGTGAAAATCCAACTTTGCTAACCATGAATGGAAGTTGTGCCAATGGAGATAATACAAATGCTACAACAGGTACAAACAATGGGCTAACGGGTTGTGGAACAAATAGTGGCACTTTGTGGTATTCCTTTGTAGCAACACAAACCAGCCACTATGTAGAAATAAACAATGTATATTCTGATGATGCAACATTTCAGCTATACAATAGTAATTGCAATCTCTTAACCACTATTGGAACTTGCATAACAGCAACAGGAACATCAGCAGGAAATACTTATACAGGACTTACATTTGGTGCTACCTATTTGATAAGAGTAAGTACAAATGTTAGTAGAGGATTATTTTGTATCAAAGTAAAATCTGCACCACCCAACGATAATTGTGCCAATGCAGTAAGTCTAACCGTAAACAATCCTTGTGTAGCAGGCACAAATACTTTGGCAACGAATACTGCACCAAACCCAGCAGTTAGTTGTGGCAATAATACAAAAACTGCGTGGTACAGTTTTGTGGCTACAGGTACTTCACAAACAGTAAGTCTTACAGGCGTAAGTACAAATTTTGATGCTGCTTTTCAAGTATATACCAAAACAGGAAACTGTACAATGACTGCGGTAGCAAGTGGTTGCAGTGATACAGGAGGCGGAGCAGGTGGCAGTGAAACATTAGCCATTACAACAGTACCAGGCACAACCTATTATGTCATGGTTTTTGGGACAGATGCAAGCAATGAAGGAGATTTTTGTATTCAAGTTGCAGGTCCACCAATTAATGACCTCTGCACAAATGCAACAACTTTGACCGTTAATGCAAGTTGCACTGCAGGCACAAACGTATTTGCTACAAATACTGCTGGAGAACCCACAGCAACCTGTGGCAATACCTCACAAACAGTTTGGTATTCTTTTGTAGCAACCAATACCACACATACAATTAACTTAACCAATGTACAAGCAGGTGAAGATTTAACTTTTAATGTCTATAATAGTGGACTTGCAATAAATTGTGCTTCCTTGACAGAACTTGTATGTCGTGATGCGGCATCCTCAGGCGGTAGCGAAACAAGTACATTAACCAACTTTATTATTGGTAATCTGTATTTGATTAGAGTAAAAGGTTATGTAGCTACCGATGCAGGAACTTTCTGTGTGCAAGTAATTTCACCACCCGTAAACGATTTATGCACAAGTGCCACATCACTCACGATGAATTATCCCTGCCAATTAGGTTCTAATATTGGGGCAACTAATACCACACTTGCACCCGCAGACCCTTCGTCAGCACCATTTTGTGGTAATAATGCAGCTACAGTTTGGTATAGTTTTGTAGCAACACAAACCTCGCACAGAATTTCGGCATTCCCAAAATCAACAAGCAATACCAATACAAATTTTGTAATGAATTTGTATAGTTCGAGCAATAATTCTTGTTCAGGAACTCTTACTTCTTTAGCTTGTAGAAATATCAATGGAACAGGTGCTTCAGGTGGTGAGGAAAATCTCTTTACAGGGCTAACTGTAGGAAACACCTATTTTATCATTATTAGAGGTAGTACAGCTACCGACCAAGCAAGTTTCTGTATCTCGGTTACGCAAGATAGTGATTTGTGTACTAATGCAGTTCCCCTAAATATCAATGGAGAATGTATTGCAGCAGGAAATTCTAATTCTACTGTAGGGGCAACCGCAGGAGAAACTTCTACCTGTAGTGGTGGGGCAGTAACCAATGCTATGTGGTTTAGTTTTGTTCCTACGAGTTCTACGACTACAGTAAATGTACAATTTAACGCCAATGTAGATGGTAGAATAACCATTTTTAATGCTGCAAGTTCTTGTTCTGGATTAACACAAATTGGCTGCCAAAATGCAGGAGGCAACGGAGTAGCAGAAAACTTAACCCTCAACCAACTTTCTATAGGACGTACATACTATGTCTTAGTAGATGCAACAGGTGGTGCAACAGGGGCTTTTTGTATCAAAACAACAAGTAATGTACCTTGTGGAACAAATCCACTGCCCGCAGATGAGTGTAATGCAGCACCATTAATCAGTAATTTGAATGGTTATTGTGGCGTAACCAGCACTTCGTTATACTCACAAGGATTCTATAATAATTTAACGTCTAATAGTACGCCATTTTGTGGGGGAACACCTACTATCGAGAACAATTCGTTTTTACGATTTACGGCAAGTTCCACTACAGCTACTTTTACACTCAATATCACAAGTAATGCTCCTAATGGAGGTATTCCTTGCACCACAGGCGTACAAATGCAAATTTTATCGGTTTCGGGTGGTGATTGTAGAACAGGGACTTGGAGTGCAGTACCAGGGACTTGTCTAAATACCTCAGGTACATTGGGAACAAGTTCTACGGTTACAGCTACAGGATTAATACCAGGGCAAATATATTACATTATGTTTGATGGGTATGCAGGACAAGAATGTGGCTATTCGATGAATACTTTACTTGGGGCAGGCGTAGTATTGCCTGTAGAATTACTCAATTTTTCTGCCAAAAATATAGGACAAAGCAATATATTGCGTTGGGCAACTACTTCGCAACTTAATGCAAAATATTTTCAAATAGATAGGAGTTATAATGGCTTGGAATTTGAAACTATAGGCAGAACCAATGCTGCAGGCACAAATAATAGCTTACTCAACTACGATTTTGTAGATAGTAAACCTTTGCATGCAAAAAACTATTACCGTTTAACTGTGGTAGATATCGATGGAAGTTTGAGTTTCTCGCAGATTGTTGAATTAAATCCTAAAGATACCGAATTTAGCTTGCTAAAATTGTATCCAAATCCAGCAAATCAAGAAATTACAGCAACTATTTTTAGCAAAGAAACGTCTAAAGCATTAGTAGAAATTATTAACCTTGATGGCAGAGTTGTGCTACAAACAGAAAGAGAATTACAAATGAATAATACCGAATTATTATTTGACCTTGCAAATTTCTCCTCTGGATTGTATATTCTTAAAATTACTTCTGCCACAACAGGAAATATTGTCTATCAAAAATTTGTAAAACAATAAAAATAAAAATTATATATTTGTAGTAGGTGAAGACCTAAACCAAAAAGTATCTTCGCCTACTAACAAATGAAAACCAATAAGTATGATACATTCAAAAATAAAAATAATTTGCCTCCTATTTGCAATAAGCCTACTTGCTTTTGCACCACCAAAATTAGTAAAACGAAAATTATCCGAAGAAGTTACTATCAAAATGCCCGCAGATTTCAGACCAATGACTGATGACGAAATAGCAGCACGTTATTTTACCTACAAAAAACCTACAGCTATGTTTACAGATGAAAATGTGAAGGTAGATTTTGGGCTAAATATCAATGATACAGAATGGAAATATAAAGATTTGGAAATGATGAAAAATTTTTATAAAGCATCTATGTTGCGAATGTTTAGCAAAGTTACTATGTTACAAGAAAAAATGCTAACCATTAACAAATATCAATTTGCTGCTTTTGAATTTGTTTCTGAAATAAAATCAGAGGAAGGAGATATTAGACAACTAAAGCCTTTACGAACTTATACCTATATGCTTTATACAATCTATGCCGATAAAGCAATCGTACTAAATTTCTCCTGCCCCGAAGCACTAAAAGAAAAATGGCAACCTGTAGCACAGGAAATGATGCAAACTGTAGTCGTGAAATAAACACAAAACCCCAACTATAGCCTTCCAAAAACTATAGTTGGGGTTTTTGCTACAAAAAAGCAAAACTAAGCCTTCGGTTCTAATAAAGCTCGTACACTTTTCAAAACCTCATCAGTTAATGGTTTGGTTACAAACTTAATCACATGACCATTATCTACTATTTTATCAATATCTCGTTTGTTATCAGAACTTGATAAAATGATAACTTTAGACTTGTTTTTGATTACATCTGAAAATCTGCTAAATTCATATAAGAAGATAAATCCATCTACAATGGGCATATTAATATCTAAAAATATTAAATCAGGCAACAAATCAACATTATTTTGATTTGCCTCCAAATATTGCAAAGCATTTTTGCCAGAATTTTTAATTTCTATACGTTTTGCAAACTTTGTTAATTCGATAATTCGTTTACTAATAAAGTTATCAGTGTCATTATCATCTACTAACATTACTAAATCTACCACAGGACTATTCATATTTTTTGCGTTTTATTACTTCGGGAAATGAGCAAGTGAATCGTATATTTTACAAAATTTATATAAAGATTATTATTTTTTGCAATATAACAAAAGTTTATAAACTGTTTTTTGTAAATATAATAAATCTTTGCAATTTTCAAATAATTGTATATTTATTTTATATGCAATAAGCAATATTTATCAAATTTAGCTTTGCTTTTAGACAAAAGAAATTGACTTATATTTATACCTTAAAACCAATATGCAGAATGTCATCTATTTGGCGTGTATGTTTAATCCAATTAGAAATTGTGTCGTCCATAATTTGTTTTTGCTCTAACATTGGTTTTTTATGAATATCTAATAAAAGTTGCTTTAGACGTTTAGACATAAATTTACTGTTATTTTCACCGCCAAATTGGTCTTGATAGCCGTCAGAAAAAATATGATAAATGGTTGGTTTATCGAGCAGTAATGTATGTTTTTTAAATTTGCGGGCATTTTCCTCTTGCCTTCCACCAATACCAAATTTATCGGCTTTAATTTCTTTCAACTCCTCATCTTGTATGTAATATAATGGATTGGCAGCACCTGCATATTCCAAAACTCTTTCTAAACGATTGATAACACAAATAGCCACGTCCATACCATCTTTGTTATTGGTTGCATCTTGTCTTAAGGCTTTACGAATACCAACATTGAGGGCATTTAAAATCAAATCAGGCGAAACTATCTCATCATGTTCTACAATCTGCCCCAGCAAATCATTGCCAATCATAGACATAAAAGCCCCAGGTACGCCATGCCCTGTGCAATCTGCTGCTGCAACAATCGTCAAATGTTTTTCGTGATGAAGCCAATAAAAATCTCCCGAAACAATATCGCGAGGTTTAAACAACACAAAAGACGCAGGCAAGGCTTCGGCAAAAAATTCGGGCAATGGCAACATAGCTTCCTGTATCCGTTGGGCATATTTGATACTGCTTTGTATATTTTCTTTTTGCAGTAATACTTCTTGTTTTTGTATTTCTAATTCCTCGTTTTTGGCTTTAATTTCGGCAGTTGCTTGTTCTATTTTGTGTTCTAATTGTTCTTGTTGTTCCTTAATACTGTTGATTCGCCAAGAATAAAAGCCAAAAAGTCCACCCAAAACCAATAAAACCGCCAATATTTGAAACCACAAAGTTTTCCAAATAGGAGGAACAATCGTAATTTTGATAGACGTACCTTCAGAGTTCCAAACTCCATCATTATTCGAGGCTTTTACCTTAAAAATATAATTGCCGTGTGGCAAATTGCTATATGCTGCAAATCTTTTTTTGGCATCAACATAAATCCAATCTTCATCAAAATTTTCTAATTTATAGGCATATTGATTTTTTTGAGAAAGTCTATAATTTAATGCCGAAAATTCAAAGGTAATGGTACTTTGTCTAAAAGATAATTCAATTTCTTTGCTATCTGTAATGTTTTCTACTAACGGTGAATCTTTGTGTAAACTATCATCACGAATAAATAAATCTTTGTTTAGCACCTGAAATTTGGTAATTACCACAGGCGGTGTGTACATATTATCCTTAATTTTATCGGGGAAAAACGCATTTAAACCATTTGTTCCACCAAAAAACATTTCTCCTTTTTTGCTTCTATAGGCAGCACCCCAATAAAAAACATTGCTTTGTAAACCGTCTGTTTCGTAATAAGTTTTAAATATTTGGCTACTTGGGTTATATTTTACCAATCCGTTTTTGGTACTTGCCCAAATATTGCCTCTTTCATCTCCCAAAATGCCATATACTTCGTTGTTTGGCATACCATTCGTGGTGTTGAAAGTCGTAAATTTGTCGGTTTGTCTATCTAATTTGCACATTCCTCCGCCATGTGTACCTATCCAAATATTGCCTTGCTGGTCTTCAAACATAGAAATTACCCGATTATCACACAAACTTTCTGGGTTTTTGGGGTCGTGTTTGTAATGCGAAAATCTACGTAAGTCGGTATCATATTTGCTAAAACCGCCGCCGTATGTACCTATCCACAGCACACCATAACGGTCTATAATAAAAGCATTAGATTGTATCCGATTATTGCCTAAAGAATTTGCATTGTTTTCGTCATGCAAATAACGTATAAAAGTTTTTGTTTTTTTGTCAAAACGGTTTAAGCCATGGTCGGTTGCAAGCCATAAATTTCCTTTTTTGTCTTCTCTAATAGCTTCTACATTGTTATTGCTAATAGTGCTTGGAATTGCTGGATTGTGTTGGAAAGAAGTAAATTGCTGTGTACTTCGGTTAAATTGGTTTAAACCACCGCCATGTGTGCCAAACCATAAAGTACCCTCACTATCTTCAAAAATAGCAGCAACTGTATTGCCAATCAAACCTTGTGTATATCTATAATTTTTTACAATATTTTTTTCTCTATCAAATCTATCCAAACCACTTTCTATAGCACCAACCCATAAAATTCCTTGACTGTCTTCATAAACAGACCGAATGGTATTATTTGCTAATGTATTTACATCACTTGCATCATGTTTATAATGCTTAAAGATTTTTATATCTGGGTCATAAAAATTAATGCCGCCACCGTCTGTTCCTATCCAAATTACGCCTGAGGTATCTTCAAAAATATTTCTAATATGATTATTACTTAAACTATAAGGATTAGAAGGGCTATTTTTAAAAATGGTAAATATTTCTTTGAGTGCTGTAATTTCTTTGCCGTTTTTATCTTTTGTGAGGTAATAACGCAATTCTCTCTTGATGCCTCCCTGTTCTGTTCCAATCCAAATATTGCCTCTTTTGTCTTGAATAATGGCATTAATTGCCCCTTTGTTGAGCAAATAAAATTCGAGAGTTTTCGCATCTAAATAGTTGTAGGTATAGAAAACATTTTTTTTTGGGTCAAATTTATTAATGCCATTGCTACCTGTTCC
>JBIKRY010000111.1:0-13893 GCA_044348925.1 Bernardetiaceae bacterium | reverse complement strand
AATTAGCCAAAAAGCAAATGTCTGCGGGTGGTGGCTTATTTTCTATTATTCTCAAAGCCGATTTGCAAGAAACAGAAGCATTTTGTAATCAATTAAAACGGTTTTTGATGGGGGCATCTTGGGGAGGTTACGAATCTTTGTTTTATCCTGCTTGTGCTATGTATGATTCTGCAAATTATTCCAAAACCACGCTACCTTATAACATTATTAGGTTTTATATTGGTCTGGAAGAGCCAAAAGTTTTGCTTGACGATTTAGAACAAGCATTAAATCTGTAGTCTGGACTTCAGTCCACACATAATGTATGGACGACTGTGTGGACTCAAGTCCAATGCTACAGAAAATTATTATCCTTTGATACTTTGCATAAAATTAGTAATTTGTTGTTCTAATGTATTGTTAGTATCTTTTGCAATGGCTTTGATAAATGCACTTCCTATAATTGCACCATTTGCATAGGTAGATGCGGTATCAAAACTTTGTTTATCGGCAATTCCAAAACCAACTAACAAAGGATTTTTTAGTTGCATAGCCTTAATTTTTTCAAAATAAGTAATTTGTTCTGCCGAAATTCCCTGTTTTGCACCTGTAACCGAAGCCGAAGAAACCATATAAATAAAGCCTTGCGTATCTCTGTCTATCTGTTTTATTCGTTCTTGGCTGGTTTGTGGCGTAATCAAAAAAGTGTTTACAAGTTCGTATTTTTCAAAAGTTTGTTTATGCGTACTCAAATATTCGTGCATAGGCAAATCAGGAATAATTAGTCCATTAATACCTACTTTTTGGCAAGCAATACAGAATTTTTCAATACCAAATTGGATTATCGGGTTCATATACCCCATCAAAATGAGAGGAATTTTTACTGTTTTGCGAATATTTTGTAATTGTTCAAATAATACGGTGAGATTCATACCATTTTGCAATGCTTTTTGGCTACTTAGTTGGATAGTTTCGCCGTCTGCAATAGGGTCTGAAAAAGGGATTCCTATTTCTATAAGGTCAGCCCCTGTTTTTTCCAAAGTTTCTAAAATTTTTACCGTATCCGTTAAGTGCGGATAACCTGCTGTAAAATAGACAGATAGCACTGCTTGAGGCTTGTTTTGGAATAATGTTATAATTGGATTTTGTAAATTATTTTGTGTTGCGAACATAAATTTTGCTAATGATATATAATTTTTTTACTAATTTAACGTGAACTACGGATACCGTATATTCGCCTTTAGGCGAATGAGTCAGGTAAATTGAAAGAAAAATAGTAATTATTTCTCAAAATTTGTGAATTTATAACCAAGTTCATTTTTATCCTTACATTTCATTCGCCTAAAGGCGAATATACGGTTGCTACGCAACTTATTTATTATATATTTTACTTGTAACTTGTTGATTATCAATAAAGTAATCCGTAGTTCACGTTAATTTAGACTTTGATTCCCACCACCAAAATATCATCTATTTGTCTGTTGTGATAACCCATCCATTCGGTAATTGTTTGGTCTAAATATTCGCCTTGCACTTCCATTGGCAAATCTACTAAGGAAAATAGCAAATTTCGGAAATTTTTGGACATAAATCTTTTATTGTGCCTACCGCCAAATTGGTCTTTGTAACCATCAGAAGACATATAGATAGTAGTTGGTGCTGTAATATCTATTTCTTTGAGGGTAAATTCTCTTTTAAACTCTCTTTGCTCGCCACCAATAGGATAATTGTCCGATTGTGTGGTATGACATTCGCCGTTTTGTGTCCAATACAAGTCCATTTTTGCTCCTGCATATTGCACTTTTTTTGCCCATTTGTCAATCGTACAAATGGCTATTTCCATACCATCACTTACATCATTTTCACTTTGTCTGAGGGATTTTCGAACACGAATATGCAATTCATTGAGAATTTTATTAGGCTCACAAACTCCTTTTTCCAAAATAATTTGATTGAGTAAGTCATTGGCTATCAAGGTCATAAAAGCTCCAGGCACGCCATGCCCTGTGCAATCTATGACTGCAAACACGATTTTATTGCCTCGTACTCCAAACCAATAAAAATCTCCGCTAACTACATCACGAGGTCTAAAAAATATAAAATTATTAGGCAAAAACATAGCTATTTCTTCTCGCGAAGGCAAAATAGCCTGTTGTATTCTTTTGGCATAATTGATACTCGAAGTAATATCATAATTATGTTTTTCTATTTTATCTCTTTGTGTTTCTATTTCCTCTTTTTGTGAAGTTACCAAATCTATAGTAGCTTGTAATTCCTCATTCATTTGGTTTATTTCCTCATAAGATTCCTGTAATTGCGACAAAGAATTATCTATTGCTATATTTTTTTCTTTTAATTCTTCGGTTACAGTATTTACCAAATGCGTCAATAAAGATAAAATTTCTGTATATTCATTTTTATTTTCTGCGTGAATTTGGTTGGTATCTTCTAATAAAGTTGTATATTCTTTAGCTTTTGGACATTCTGATAAGGTGAGAATGGTCATTGTCATATTGAGAATTTCATTGCTATTGGTGCCATAAAAATATTCGCCAAATGTAAAAAAACCTGTTGTAGTGGCTACATTTTGCAAAGGCATTGTTTCCAATTCTATAGATTTTTGCATAAAATAAAGCCGTGTAGCACAAGAATATACAAACACTGTTTCGGGCATCTGTTTGGCTATTTTTTGGGTAATGTTAGCACTTGTTGCAACTATCTTATCAATATTTCCAAATCCAAACTGCACTATTTCGTCTGCATAGACATCTGCCCCAAAACGCAAAGCCCCGTCCTCTGTTTTTTGATTGGGAATTCTTGCCAACCATATTCCATTCCTTTTGATAAGCAAAGGAAAAGACATCACTTTTCTGAAAAAATCTTTTTGAATATCATTGCCAAAATATTTCTCATAAATTTGCAAAATAGGTAAGTCATCAATCGTATCTATTTGATTATCAGAGGCTTTGGTAATTTTCATTTCTTTGCCTATTGGCTGAAAACTCAAATGTGCATGTCTATTTATTTTCAAGGTTTCACTTCGCAGTGCAGCCATTACAAAACCTTCATTCGTAACTTCGTTTTCGGTAAATACAAAGGCATTTTGGTTATTATAATTTTCACTTGCACTGCCTCCTGCTATCGGAATTTCGGGATTTTGTTCTCCTATACCCTGCAATACTTCAGCAATATGCAAAGTAGAAGAAGTACCAAAAGCTATAAAAACTTTGTTGTGTGGGTGGGTTAATTGCTGTCCAAGTTGTTGCCCAAGTTGGTAAGAATTTAGGTTTGTATGTTTGGAAAGTAAAGCCACTTCTACAGTGCTTGCCTCAAAAAAAGAAATAGCAACAATAATTTTGCCTACGCTAAGTTTGCCTTCCAAAATGCCATCTGTGGCACTTGTACCTATAATTTGTGCCATTGGAATAGCATTTTTGATAGATTTGGCAAGTGATATGCAAACCTCTTTCTCTATTACTCCGCTAAAAATTTGTACTAAAATAGCTTTTGCATTGGCTTGTAAATGCAAAAATTCTGTACTTTTACAAATATCTTGTAAAGTTTCTGGAGTTTCATATTGAAAATTAATGGTTTGCATAGTAGTTTAATGTATCAAACTTATGTTAAAAAATAGTTTTTTGTGGTAAAATAGTTTAACTACAAAGTCTAAAAAATATAGTTTAATTATACTGTAAATAATGTTCCCACTTATCCAAAACTGCCACAAAATCAGGTGGCAAATCTATTTCAAAGTGCATAAATTTTTCTGTAATTGGGTGAACAAATCCTAATGATTTTGCATGTAATGCTTGTCTTGGCAATAATTTAAAACAATTTTCGACAAATGCTTTGTATTTGGTAAATACTGTACCTTTGATAATTGCATTACCTCCATACATTTCGTCATTGAAAAGTGGATGTCCCAAAAATTTTAAATGAGCCCTAATTTGGTGTGTTCTTCCCGTTTCCAAATTGCATTTCAATAGTGCCACATACCGCAAAGTTTTCAATACTTCATAATGTGTAATGCCAAGTTTTGCAAAAGGTGCATCTTCAGGTTTATATACTGTTACGATTCTTCTATCTTTTGGACTTCTGCCCAAATATTCTCTAATTGTACCTTTGTTTTCTTTTGGTTCTCCCCACACTAAAGCATAATAGGTTCTTTCTATAGTATGGTGAAAAAATTGCTTTGCCAAGTGTGTCATGGCTATTTCCGACTTTGCAATTACCAATAAACCTGAAGTATCTTTGTCTATTCTATGTACCAACCCAGGTCTGCCGTCATTATTTGGCATCGTTGGTAGGTTTTGAAAATGATAGGCAAGAGCATTGACCAGAGTCCCTGTCCAATTTCCATGTGCGGGGTGTGCTACCATACCTGCGGGTTTGTTTACTACCAATACGTGTTCATCTTCGTAAATAATATCTAAAGGTATATTTTCGGGTTTTACATCAGTTTCGCGTGGAAGGTGTGGCAACGAAATAGTAATAATATCATTTGGGTGAACTTTGTAACTTGCTTTGGTTGCTTTATCATTCACTAAAATATATTCGTCATCAATTCCATCTTGAATCTTGCTTCGGGATATTTTGGGAAGTCTATCCATCAAAAACTTATCTATTCGCATCAAACTTTGTCCTGCATCTGCCACAATACGATGGTGTTCGTATAAAGTGTCCTCGTCTTGCTCGTCTATTTCCTCTATAGGATTATACATAAAATCTTTTTATTAAATGTTTATTAAAAACAAAGGTACTATTTTTTATCTTGCAAAGTATATTTAAACAACTAAATTTGTCAATAGCCGACGTAGAATAGCTGGAATTATTGTTTCTATTTAGGCATTTTATTCGCCTAAAGGCGAATATACAGTTGTTACACAATATTACTTAGGTACTAAAAAATACTACATTTCTTGTAGGATTTTTAGTATAATATAGTATTTTTTAGTGTCTAAGTGCAAAAAATTTATAAATTTTAACTTTTTAGCCTAATATACTATCAATTTCCGCAATGCCTTAAATTTTTTGCCTTCAATGGACAATAGATAAACTCCTTGTGAGATAGCTAAATTTTGTAAAGTGAAAAACATATTTTTTTGTGTAATAATACTATTGGTAGCAAATATTTTTTTCCCCGAACTGTCTGTAATGTAAATTATACAATCTTCTTGTAATAATTTTTCATCAAATGATAAGGTCAAAACACCATCTTTGCTATTAATTGGATTAGGGAAAATAGTAAAATTTTGTGTATCTAAAATTTCTTTTTCTACGCCTGCAATATTCATTGCTTGGGTATAATTTGGAATACCATAACCTAATTTTTCGTTTGGGCTAAAATATTGGCTACTTGACCTGCGAATAGCATTTAACAACTGCATGGCAGTCAATTTTGGATTGGCTTGCCACAAACCAGCCGCCAAACCAGCCGCCAATGGCGAAGCATAAGACGTACCATTGAAAACAGTAGCAAAACCACTTGTCGAAATGCCTGCCACATTGCTACCCATCGTAGCAATATCAGGTTTTACTCTATTATCAGTAGTATTGCCCAACAAACTACTACTAACCCAATTAGCTTGTGCATCTACACTGCCCACTGCCAAAATTGAATCGGCATCTGCGGGCATTTTTATTTTTGTCCATTCTGGCTCAAAAATATTACCTGCACTACTTACCACCAACATTCCAACGGCTGCCGCATTACTTGCAGCCTGCGAAATAACCGAAGTTTTGCCATTCAAATCAGTCATTTTATAATTATAAATAGGATTTTTGAAATAATTATAACCTAAAGAACTATTGATAATATCTACCCCCAAACTATCTGCCCTTTCGGCTGCTGCCAACCAATTAAATTCCTCTATTCTATCATCTAATAATCTGTCATCATTTTCGGTAATAAACAAATAATAAGAGGCTTCAAAAGCTGCACCTATCACTTCATTAGGACGATAAGCTGCTAAAACCGACAAAACATTTGCCCCATGCGAACTAAATCCATACACAGCATTATTCATTGCCACAAAATTATACGTGCCAAGAATAGTCATTTTTGGAAATACACTTGTCTTATTTATATCTACATTTGTAAAACCCCCATCAAATACTGCAATCGTCATACCTTTGCCTGTAAAATTAGCTTTGTGCATTTGGTCTATGCCAAGCATTTTGATTTGTGTGAGGGACGAGCCATAATTTTCATCTCCTTCTATTCTGCCATTCGTAGCCAAGTTATCAGGAAAAATAGCTTTGCTTTCTTGTTGGTCGAGGTTTTTGTCGTTGGGTACAGTTGCCGAAATCTGTTGTCCCGATTTTACAAAGCTAAGTTGTTTTACGGTATTCCATGTATTGTCATCACAAGTTGCCACACAAGCATTAAACCACTTGCTTGTATAGCGAATTTTTACGCCTGCTTGCCTTAAAGCTGCTAAATAATTGCTATTCACAGGCAAATCTCTTGCAACAAATGGAATACCTTGTTTGGTTCTACGTTCTATAGATTTTACAGATACAAACTCTTGAGGTCTTTGCAAACTAAAAGAAGAATTAGCTTTATCTGTAAAATAGATAACTCTTGTTTGGGCTTGGCTTAGCAAGTTTAGTAAAAAAAATGCTAATATAAGTATTATTTTTTTAGACATAGAAAGTAATTGTAAGATTAGAACAATAAATTAAATATTTGTTGTAAAAATAGGTTAAAAGATGTAATCTTTCTAAAAAGATTACATCTTTTAACCTATTTTTGCAATTATAGCTTGTAATTTTGTGGAAAATATCTCTGTAAGTTGCGTAATTGTACCGTAGCATTAGGGAATTGCCTAATGCTATGCTATCTTCTAACATAAGTAAACTATTACTATTAAACTTTATGAAAATCTATTGCATCACTTTTTTTATATTTTTGCTTACTGTTTTGCAAGTTTCTGCACAACAATTACATTTACAAGCAATTTCGGGCTATAACCGACAAGCTACGTATGCAGGCAGGACAGAAAGTGCAAGCTGCCCTTCAGATACAGTTCGGTTAAAGTTACCATTTTTTGATGATTTTTCCACGTCTTTGCGAGGCGTGGCAGATACCGCAAAATGGCTATGTGGTAGTGGCGTATATGTCAATAACTCGTTGCCTATCAAGCACTTATCGGTTGGCGTGGCAAGTTTTGATGGATTGAATAGCCAAGGTACACCCTATAATTTTGCAACCCCAACCGCAACAGGTGGCACAGATACTTTGACTTCAAGACCTATAGATTTGACAGAAGTAAATTTGAACAATGTTTTGTTGAGTTTTTATTTGCAACCAGCAGGCAATGGAGAAAGACCAGACAAAGGTGATTTTTTCTCGATTGAGTTTAAAGATGACAAAAACCGTTGGGTTTCGGCAGTAACCTACGAGGCAGAAGACCAATGGATAGATTTTAAATACCAAGTAATTCGTTTGGATATTGTGGGTGGTGGAAATTACAACTTTTTTCATAAAAATTTCCAATTTCGTTTTTTTGCACAAGGTAGATTATCAGGAATGTATGATAATTGGAATATAGATTATATTTATTTGGGAAAAGATAGAAATCCTGCCGAAAACTTTTTTGATATGGCTATTGCAAAACAACCAGCGTATTTTTTGCGAGAATATACTGCAATGCCTTTGACACATTTTAATACCAAACACAACCGTTTTGATACCTTAAAAGCCTCTATGAATAATTTGGCAGACAAAATAAATGCCTTAACTTATAAAGTAATTATTAAAGATGGCATTACAAAAGATACGTTTGGAACTGCTATGGATACCATTATTGCTGTACCAAGCAAGGCAAGAGATTTGTTTTTATTTGGCTTGATGAAAAGGGTAAAAATGCCAAGTAAAATTAACAAAAAGACACATCTACAAGTAGAATTACAGATGAAAACCAATGAAAATTTAGATTATGGTTTTCGCACTACTACCAATGATACTGTAGCATCTACGGTAGTTCTCGATAATTATTATGCTTATGATGACGGAAGTGCGGAATATGGCATTTCGTTTAATCAAAAATTTGGGCGAATTGCCTACGAATTTGAAGCTACTAAAGATGACAAGTTGTATAGTATTGATGTGATGTTTTTGCCTTTAGGTTTTAATATTATTGGCGAAACTTTTAATTTGCATATCGTAAAAAAACTAAATATTGGTGGTGGTTCTAATAAAGATAGTACCTTATTGGTGCAGAATTTTTTTGTAAGTTATCCAGATTCCATTAACCAACTAAAAAGACTTATTTTGGGAAGACCTGTAGATATTACAGCAGGAAAATTTTATATTGTTATAGAACAATTATCGGATAAAAATTTGGTAATTGGTTTTGATAAAAATAACGACAGAAGCCAGAATATTTATGTAAATGTTACCAACAAATGGGAACAAGACAAATTTATCAAAGGTAGCCTTTTAATACGCCCTGTTTTTGGCTCTACGATAACAGGCATTGAAGAGGATAATTTTGCAGAAAATAATTATCATATTTATCCTAATCCTACCAATAAGGACATTTTTATTGACGGAGAGGTAGAACAAATCACAGTAGTAGATGCTTTGGGACAGAAATTAATAGAACAAAAATTTGAAATAGGCACAGACAAAACCTTATCTTTACAACATTTGGCAAATGGTATGTACTTTTTATATTTGCAAAACAAAGGCAAAATACAAGTAAAAAAAGTAGTGGTACTAAAATAAGTTAATTTAAGCAAGTTTTTAAACTTTGAAATAATGAAAAAATACCTTTTAATCTTTATTCTTTCGGTGCTTTTTGCAAACGGTTTTACAAGTTATGCACAAGAACAAGAACAAAATATAGAAAATTATAAAACAGATTTCTCTTTTGGGCTAAATATCAATAGTATGAGTGGCTTGTTGGGAGGCATTAACTTTAAATATGCACGCCAAATAAAACCACTACACTATCGGATTTTCTTCGCAGAATTTGTCAATATCAAACACCCAAAAGAAGACTCAAGAATCGGAAACAGTGCAAGCGGAGGCGAAACTTTTGTACCTGGCAAACTTAACTACTTGACTATGTTGCGGACACATTATGGGCGTGAAATAGTGCTTTTTAGACCAGCTAATGAACAAGGCGTACAAATCAATTTTGTAGGAAGTGTAGGGGCAACTTTTGGATTTGAAATTCCTTATTATGTAGAATATATCAAGTTTAACTCGCAAAATCGTACCTCTGAGATTTTAATAGATAGGTATGACCCCAACAACCCAGACCAAACTTTTGGTAGTATTGTCCGCAGTCGTGGAATTTTGGGGGAAGGATTGGGCAAAATGTCCACAATTTATGGTGCATCTGCCAAAATAGCTTTGTCTTTTCGTTTTAATGCTTTTAGAAATACGGCAGTTGGTTTGGAAGGGGGAACTATGGTAGATGTGATGAACAAAAAAACACAAATAATGGTAGGTGGCGAAGATAGACAAGTTTATCATACTTTTTTTCTTACTTTATTTTATGCTATTCAAGGGAAATAAAAAAAATAGTAAAGTTTATAAAAATCTTACTAAGTTATATTTTATTAATTCATTTACAATAGCTAAAAGTCTAAATAGTCTATGAAACTTGCATATTTACACGGATTGGAATCTACCAATGTAGGCGAAAAAAATGATTGGCTTCAATCTTATGCAAATTTATTTGCTCCTTTGATTGATTATAAAGCAACAAATATTTACCAAACTATAAAAAAACAAGTTATAGCATTTCAACCAAATGTATTGATAGGTTCGTCTATGGGAGGATTTTTTGCATACGAGATGGCAAAACAAGTCAATATACCTGCTATTTTGTTTAATCCAGCTTTACATTCCAGAAGTATGATGCCAGATATGGGAAATTATAGTCAAGGAATACACAAACCTGCAATATGCTTTATACTTGGGCAAGATGATGAGGTCATAAATCCATGGACTACTATACAAATGATAGAACAAAATGGCTATCAAAAAAAAGATTATACACTACTTAAATATGGACATAGGACTCCTTACGAAATATTTAAAAGAGAAATTATCTCTTTTGTAGAAAAAATAGACTTGCTTAAGAGAAATGATGTATAACAAAAAAACTACTTAATAGTTTGCTATCAAGTAGTTTTTCGCCTTCAAGTGTATGGGATTGTGATGCGAAGATAAATAGACCAAAGTTGGTAGGCACTTTTCCTATATAATAACTACGATTTTTGTAATTTATGCCCAAATACTTAATTTAATTATTAAGAATAGGATTTAAAAGCTATTCAAAATTGTATAATTGAAGTGGAGTAATTTTTTACGTTTTTTTTACGCTTGTCAAGGCTTAGGCAGCCCCGTATCGACCATTGCCAACGTAGTTTTTATTTTTTTACGTTGGCAATGGTCGAGACGGGGCTGCCTAAGCCTTGACAAGCGTAGTTTTTAACGTACTTTTTAGCTTTATTTCACCACCACAGCCTCAATTTCCTTCTCCTTAATCTTGCTTATTCAACTTCGGCAAATCTGTTGAAAGCACCATTTCAAAATCTGCTAATTGCTTGTTAATCAATAAATTATTTCACAAGGTTTTATCACATCAGCAATTCCCACTTTGACTAATTAATTGATAATGAAGTATTTAACTCGTTTTTTTGCATTTAGTAATTTGTTGAAAATCAATGAATTACCTAAAATTAGAAAAAAACGTGCAGGCAAGTATTGATAATCAATGAATTAAGTACGTCAAAGTGGGAATTGCTGTTATCACATTCCTAACATTATTTTCACTTTGCTATTTTTTATTTTCAAAATTTTCAGTAGTTTTAGGAGATAAACTGAAAATATAATTTCATATGGAAAACCCAGCAATTTTTGTTTCCTATTCTTGGAAATCTGAAAGCAAAGTAGTTGTAGATGAAATACAAGCTCAGCAATTCCCACTTTGAGATATGTAACTCATTGATTATCAATGCTTATTTATTCATTATTTTTCCCATTTTAGGTAATTCATTGATTATCAACAAATTACTAAATGCAAAAAAACGAGTTAAATACTTGATTATCAATTAATTAGTCAAAGTGGGAATTGCTGATACAAGCTGTTTTGAGAACAGAAAATACTGATATTCAACGAGATATAAATATTTTGGCTTATAAAAAATAAAAATTAACGAAAAAATATTTATATTTACTCTAAATTATAAATGTGTCTATGAGTTATCAAAAAATACTAACAGAACAATACAAAACCGAATTTGAAACGGTAATTTCTAAGCAATATTTTCAACAGTTGTTGAAAATATTTGACTGCGTCCTTGAATTTGACAGTCCGCAACAAACAGGAATTAAGGAAACCGTAAGCAAATTGATAGAAGATGCTTTTGAACCTACACAGATAGGGGCAGTAGCAAATCTTAAATTGCTGGCAACTGAAATAGAACCGTTTCTGAAGAAAATAGTAATTATTCTCGAAAGTTCTATCGATAATGTAGCTAAAAATAAAACAAATGATGTAGGTTTTCCCGAATTATTGGCTCATTTACGAATTAATCAAGATTTTGCAAACAATACACACCGATATATCAGAAATCCGCAAGCACACAATTCTGAAAAATTACCTTTAAAGCAATATTACACTGATTTGCAAGATGTTTTGTTTACCTATTTGTTTACGGTGCATACCAAATATGAGGCTTTGTATGCAAAATTGCAAGCTGAACATATTTTTGAAGACTATTACAAAGTAGTCATGCAGGACTATGAAAACAGAAAAGCTGCATTTTTGGATTTGGAAGTCAAAGAATATATCGAACTTATGGGGACAGAGGTAATAGAACAAGGAAAAAATATGCAAAAAGCAGAAATAGACAAAGTTACGGTATTGTATGATAGAATTCCCGAAAAACAAATGATGTTATTAGGCACAGCAGGTATGGGAAAAACTACTACTTTGTTGTTTTTGGCTCGTACAATGGCTGCCCACAACTTGGATAGAAATCGTAAAAATAAAAAAGCTATCCCTGTATATATCACGTTGGCAGCTTTTGACAAAGAAGAACAAAGAATAGAGGAAGAAATTGCACGAAAAACAGACCGAAGCGTAGAGTTTGTGGAAAACTATTTGAAAGAAGGGAAATTTGCAGTTTTTATTGATGGTTTTAACGAATTGATGGATAAAATTTCTACTAAATTTGAACGGAGTATTCAGATTTTTATTGATAGATACCAAAACACGAAAACAGTGATTGCCAGCAGACCTACGGCTTACGAAAATATTGCGTTTAAACAAGCTGGAAATGCCGATTTGCAGAGCAGAAAACCTATTCGGGCTTTTCTTATCAAGGAAATGAAAGATGACATGATAGAACAGTTTGTTAAGAAAAATTATACCAAACCTGAAGATGCAAAAAATTTGTTGGCAAAAATAAGGGAGAATAAAAAATTAGAGCAGATGCTTGGAAATCCTTTGTATTTGTTCGAATTGATACAAATTTATGACCCCGAAAAACAAATTCCACCTTCTACTAATGCTTTGACAGGCAAGTTTTTGGAGAGTAAATACAAAAGAGAAAAATCTCGAAATACAGAATTCAAGAGAGATATTTTTCACGAAACAATGATTTTGTATGCCCAAACAGTATATTTAGAAATAGGCGAAGATAACCCACATGTAGCACAAGAAACTGCGTGGAAAATAGTAACAAAGGAATTGGCGGAACACAAAATTAGTGTAAAAACTTTTTTTGAGTGGGCATTAAGCCTCCATATTTTGTTTAAGGAAAAAGAGAAGTCAGAAAAAGAGAAATACTTTTTTACGCACCAATCTTATTTTAGTTATTATTATTCAATAGAACAATGAGAAGTTTAGCACTTACACCCGAAATGATACAAAATCCGAAGGGCGAAGATTTTGTAATTAGCAGACTGAACAACGAAAAAGCCTTAGCAGATGCCAACTTGCGGATGGAAAGACTGCAATTGGTGGCTTTTTATAATGTAATTTTGGCTGCCAAGTGCATACAGCATTGTTTTTTACCACAAAAAAATGAAATTAATTTTCTGCGAGATTTTGCACAAAAACAAGCCTATCATTTTGAAACTCCTGACCTGTCGGCAGAGGCTTTTATTGCACTTTCACGTATTGGGTCTTGGCATTTGCTTGGTGAAATTTACTTTTTTATGAAAGATTTACCCGCAGAAAGAAGAAAACAGATTACGCCAAGTTACTTGAAATACTTAAAATATAATGGTTTTGAAAAAGAACAAACCTATTTGTTTACTATGCTCATCAATTTAGCAGCAGACCAAGCAGAAGCCGAAAAGTTTTTTTATGAAATGGAAATGCAACAAGTAGAACTACATTTATTTACTTATAATTCCTTGATAGCAAAAGCCGAAAGTTTTGAAAGGGCAACATTTTGGTTTCAAAAAGCCAAAATAGCAGGTTATGAACCAGACCAAGTTTCGTATGCAACCTTAATACATAAGGCAACTACCTCTGAACAAGTAAAGGCTATTTTTGGCGAAATGAAAACGGAAAAATTACAACTAGATGAAATCACGTATTCTACCTTAATCAATAAAAGCCAGACTTTTGCCCAAGCCAAACAGTTTTTTAAGGAAATGAAGGAGGCGAATTTGAAACCTAATGAAGTTTCGTATTCGACCTTAATCAATAAGGCAACGGATTTTTCAAAGGCTTTTGAAGTTTTTGAGGAGATGAAAAAAGCAGGCATAAAAGGTAATGAAGTTTCGTATTCGACCTTAATCAATAAGGCAACGGATTTTTCAAAGGCTTTTGAAGTTTTTGAGGAGATGAAAAAAGCAGGCATAAAAGGTAATGAAGTTTCGTATTCGACCTTAATCAATAAGGCAACGGATTTTTCAAAGGCTTTTGAAGTTTTTGA
>JBIKRY010000381.1:0-3889 GCA_044348925.1 Bernardetiaceae bacterium | reverse complement strand
AACAAAAACAGGCTTTTCTGTGGAAGTAAGTTTTAATGACAAAGAATATAAAACTGGAAATAAAGCAAAACCTGAATTTTTAGAATTAAAGCCATATCAAAATCATGAAATACTGCCTAAATGGAATGATTCTTTCAAACCTGCACTGGTATAAGTTATTTAATTTTCGTTCCTAAGTTGTAAATTTCAACTTCTAAATTTAAAATTATAAGCTGTAAATTTAGAATTTACAACTAAAAACTTACAATTCTTTCCTAATCCACCCCACATTTTCAAACAACATCTTACAATCATCATAAAATTTTTGGCTATCAAAAGCAACTTTTTTCATACCTCTCAAGGTTGGAATTTGCAAAATTCCTTCTAAATATGCCTCAGCTTGCATGGTTAGGGCTTCGGTTTCGGTGGCTTTTTCGAATTTGTGGTAATTTAATTTTAGTGAATGATAAATTGTTTTGTCCTTTTTAGAAAGGAAATGTCCCCACATTTTATTGTGCATATCATCACTATCAGGCATTACAACCAAAACAAAGGCATAACAGGCAACAAAATCACTATATTTTTGGATAGTAAAATGAGAAAGGAGTAAGTTTTCGATAGTTTTTGGTTGCAGTTTATCTTTAAAAATATCTATTCCAGCACAAGATATAATAATACTTTGCTCAAAACAATTAGCTATTTTTGCTGTTGTTGGCATCGTAAATTGCGAATTTATAGGAATTGCTAACATAGTTTTAGGTATCTTTGGGGTTTGCAGGTGGTCTTCCTAATCTTTTTTCGGCACTTCTTTTTAAGTTTTCAGGCAATAATGGATAAGCAACAATTTTTTACGTTCCTCTAACATACATTGTTGCACATTTCCAATAAACTGTGCGAAATACGTAAATTTTTTTCTCATTTCTTGTGAATATCGTATTTCTGCACCATTAATCGTATAGCCATATTTCCAAACTTCGCCTGCATATAAGTATATATGCGTGGTATCTCTACAAGAAAAACATTCATACCAACCCGTTTGGGCTGCATATAACACATACTGCTGGGCTTTTTCAAATTTTATACTGTCTTTATGTAATTTTTCTAACCTTTTTTCAGAAATCTGAAAATTCCCATGTGTATCTATTTTTGTAAATTTTTCAAATTCGCTAATTCCTGCATACACCAACAAACATAGCAAACCGACAAAGCACCAAATTCTATAATTTGGTGCTTTGGTTTCTTTTGTTATTTTTCTAAATCTTTGTTTTGGCTCTTTAACATACATTACATAAAATTAGTAAATTTGTACGAAAACTTCTAATTTTAACGTGAACTACGGATACCGTATATTCGCCTTTAGGCGAATGAGTCGGGTAAATTGAAAGAAAAATAGTAATTATTTCTCAAAATTTGTCAATTTATAACCAAGTTCGTTTTTATCTTTACATTTCATTCGCCTAAAGGCGAATATACGGTTGCTACGCAACTTATTTATTATATATTTTACTTGTAACTTGTTGATTATCAATAAATTAATCCGTAGTTCACGTAATTTTATGTCAAGAAAATTTGACAAAATTGTATTATTTTTAGGTAATCGTGAAATTGCATTTGATAGTTATTCAGAAATAAGGAAATTACATCAGACTTTTTTCAAAAATGGTATAAGTTTAAGAGAAATTGAAAAAATTGAAGGGAATGTTTAAGTAGGAGATTTGTTGTAGTTTTTCAAATGTATTGCAAAGATGTCATCTTAAAAAAGATTACATCTTTCTCTGCAAACAATGAGTTACATTCCATAGCTATTCCAAATTATTTTTTGTTGTTGGCAAATTAATAATAAATACAGTACCAACATTTAATTCACTTTGCACCGAGATAGTACCTCCACTTTTTTCTATACAATCTTTTACCAATAATAATCCTAAACCATTTCCTCTTTCGCCTTCTACACCTGTGCTTGAAAAATGTGTTTCTATTTTAAACAATTTATTACAGGTTTCTTCGGACATACCCACGCCATTGTCTTTCACAGATATTTCTATAGTAGCTTCTTTTTGTGTAGCCTCAATAGTAATTTCGCCACCTCGCCTTGTAAATTTAATAGCATTTGCAATAAGATTTCTAAGCACCAAGCGTATTTGGTTAATATCTGCATAAACTTGTGTATTTTTGGGAACTTTGTTATGTATGGTAATTTCTTTTGTGCTTGCAGTTGCTTGTAATAATTCTTGTTTTTCAGTAATTACTATGTGAATATCAAAAAGTTCTGGATTAATAACATCATTATTCATCTGGCTTTTTGCCCACTGCAAAAGATTTGCTAAAGTATCTTGCAGGGCTTTTAATTGTTTGTTGATATTCGCATAAATTTCGGTCATTTCTTCTGGCTCGAATGCCCCAACCGAAATCAACTCTAAAACTCCTTGTAAAGTATTTAATGGGCTACGCAAATCATGGGAGATAATAGAAAATAGTTTATTTTTTAGCTCATTAGCTTTTTGCAGTTTTTCGGCTTGTGTTTCTAATTGTTCTCTTTGTGCAGAAACCTCATTATTTTTTGATAAAATTAGTGCATTAAATACAACCAATTTTTTATGATTTCTCATCAAAAATAGCCCTACAAAAATGCTAATAAGTAAGATAATAGATAATGTTAGCAAAGAAAGTTGTTGTTTATTGCTATTTTCTTCTTGCAAAAGATTATCTTTTTTTAATAAATCAATCTCTTTTTCTCGTAATTTAAGTTGGTAGCTATATTCCAAATTTCGTACTTCCTTTGCTACTTTCTCTGATGCCAAACAATCTTGATAGACTTTAAACAGTTCGTGGTATTTCAAGGCTTTTGTATCATTTTTTTGTATTTTATAGATGAGATATAGAGCTTCAGCCACTTCTTTATCGTGTTCCAACTCTTTATTTTTCATTGCAAACACAAAAGATTGTAGCAAAAATGTTTCTGCTTCTCTAAATTTTTTCTTTTCTATATGTATTTGCCCTAATAATAAGTAGCCTAAAGTTAATTCTCTATCACTTCCCAATTCTTTAGCAATTTTTAAGGTCATCTTTGCAAATAATTCGGCTTTGTCATACTCTTTTAGACGAAGATAAGTTTTTCCTATATGGTTGGTTGTAACGGCAACAAATTGATTAAATTTTATTTTTTTACAAATTTCCAAAGACTGATTAAAATAGGATAATGCTTTGCCATATTCTTTTTGAGCCTCATAAATAATGCCTATATTGGTAAGTTTAATTGCCTTATTTTTTTCATACCTATATTTTTTATCTATACTTAACCCCTCTTCAAAATAATTTAATGCCTTTTTATATTCTTTTTTGCGATAATAAACTAATCCTATGCTATTATAGCAATTAGATACGCCTTCATAATACTTGTTCTGGTTGAATATCTCCAAAGCTGTCTGTGCTAATTCTATTGTTTTATTATATTCCCCTTTTACCCAATATCCAACACTTATTTGTCTTAAACTCATTGCAATACCTATAGAATAGTTGAGCCTTTCTGCTATTTTTTTTGCTTCCATTCCAAAAAATATCGCAGAGTCTGCATCTATTCTATAATAGGCATAAGACAAAGCCACCAAGCTATGTACTTTTGTCGTATCCGCTATATGTTGTGTTTTAAGAACTTTTGACAAACTATCTACGACCTTGTGTTGTGCTAACACAATAGGAGTAGTAAGATAATAGGCAATAAAATGTATCAATAAAAAGATATATCCTTTCAAAACAGTAGATTTAATGTAAAATTACTAATTTATTAGACTTTATTAAGGAATGTAGCATAGACTTTAGTCCAATGCTATTAAGCTAAGAAGTAAAAAATAAGTCAAAGTAAAGTGTATTTTTGTAAAGTTCTGAATTTCACAACTTACATTTTTACAAT
>JBIKRY010000380.1:0-3890 GCA_044348925.1 Bernardetiaceae bacterium | reverse complement strand
GTTTTAGACATTATGCGGCTAAATACCGAACAACAATATGGGTACAACCGTTATTTAGATTATTTGCATTACAAAGCAAGTGAAATTTTTTCTTTGCAAATGGAGGCGGAAGATAGAGTTAGGCAAGATGAGAAAAACGAAATTGCGAGAAAACTTATAAATCTTAATCTTTCAGATGAAGATATTGCAGAGGCAACAGGTTTAACTTTGGAACAAATACAAGAATTACGTAAGCAAAAATAAAACTTTTATGTTTAGTTTTTTGTCTTTATTGATAATTTTTTTGTAAAATCTGCAAAAAACTCACTTCTTATCCACGTAATTTTTTGTATAACTTTCACTTGCAAAGAGTTTATAGAGTTTTTCGGCATTTTCCAAAAATATATCTTCTTTCAAAATCAGTTTCAATAAATTATTTTCTGTGTCTTCGCTTTCCAAATCGTCATTTTAATCCATCAGCTTGGCTCCTCCAGAGTATTAGGCTTACAAAATATTATTTTATTGATTTTTTTAGTAACTACATAACATAGTTTAAGATATAATTTTAATCTCTGAAAAAATTTAGAGTAACCAATCCTATAAGTTTACAAACTTATTACTAAACTGTTTTGTATTTCTATTTTTTTTTTGCACCTTTGAACCACGATTAGTAACCCTTACAAAAATCCTCTATTTTGCATGAAGAAACTGTACACAACTATTTAATTTTTTTATTAATTTATGTACTTCATGTAACATCGTTACACTTTTATTATTCTGTATTTTGTGTAACTTAATCCTAATCTAATTACAATGTTTTCAAAAAAAAGCTATTTATTGTTAGCCTTATCGGGCTTGTTATCTTCATTTGCCTATCAAAGTTTTGCACAAATAGGCACAAGTGGACAGCAAAAAGGAATGATAACCACTACGGTTCCATTCTTGATAGTTCCACCAGAATCTCGTGCAGCAGGTATGGGAGATGCAGGTGTAGCAACCTCACCCGATGCAAATTCTACGCATTGGAATCCCTCCAAAATTGCATTTATCGACAAAGATTATGGGGCTTCGTTGTCCTATAGTCCTTGGTTGCGAAATATTGTGCCTGATATGTCGCTATCCTACATTTCGGGTTATTACAGACTTCGCAAGCAAGATGTAGTTGCAGCCTCAATTCGTTATTTTAATTTAGGTACTTTGCAACTTACAGGGCCACAAGGGCAATCTCTTGGCGACCAAAGTCCACGCGAATTTGCTATTGATGTTTCCTATGCCCGCCAATTATCCAAAAGATTTAGTATGGGGGTAACAGGTCGTTTTTTCCAATCTTTATTGGTTTCAGGAACTGTTGGTGGTTCGGCAAGTCCTGCAAGTTCGGCGGCGGTTGATATTTCTATGTTTTATTCAAAACCTAACATTATGATAGGCGGCATAAATACAACTTGGGCTTGGGGTGTAAATATTTCTAATATTGGACCTCGTATTACTTATACTAATTTGAAAGAACAAGATTTTATTCCTTCAAATTTGCGTATTGGTACTGCCATCACAGGAGATTTTGACGAATATAACCGTTTAACTTTGGCAATAGATGCCAACAAATTATTAGTTCCTACCCCTGTATATGTAAAAACATCTTCAGGGCAAGATTCATTAGTTCGTGACCCTAACCAATCTTTGATAGGAGCTATTGTCAAATCTACCTACGATGCCCCTGGCGGTTTTAGCGAAAAACTGAAAGAATTTCAAATTTCGGTAGGTTTAGAATATTGGTACAATAAGTTATTGGCAATTCGTACAGGCTATTTTTATGAAGATGCTACCAAAGGAAATCGTAATTATTTTACTTTAGGTGGTGGCATTCGTTACCAAATGTTTGGATTAGACTTTGCGTATATGTTGCCACAAGGTACGAATCACCCTCTTGCGGATACTTTCCGTTTTACACTTTTGTTTAATTTTACTAAACAAGGCAAAAAAGCAAGCAGTGATGTACCTGCCGAAACCGTACCAACCAATTAATATAAAATTTTGTAATGATTCAGATATTTTAATATTTGTAGCATAAACTTATTATGTGCTTGTAAACTTTTGATAATCAATAACTTACAAGTACATAATAAACCTATGCTACAAATATCATTACATATCTATTACTTTACATCTACATACGCTGGAAATTTTGCACGATATTCTTGTAATTCTGCCCAATTTAATTCAATAGTTTGCACACAAACCTGATTTCCTGCCTCAAAAATCGTATTTCCTTTAGCATTAATTACTGCCGATTCTCCTACATAACTAATTCCTTTGCCGTCAATGCCTACACGATTTACGCCAATACAATACGACCAATTTTCTATAGCTCTTGCTCGCAATAGAGTATTCCAAACATTAGCTCGTACTTCAGGAAAATTTGCAACATATAACAAACAATCATATTTTATTGCTTGCTTTTCTATGTTGTAACTCCAAGTTGGAAACCGCAAATCATAGCAAATAAAGGGGCTAATTCGCCAACCTTTTACTGTTTTGACAAGGGTTTTGTTGCCTGCTGTAAAAAATTGATGTTCGTCTGCCATACTAAACAAATGCCCTTTGTCATAATAATCTACATAACCATCTGCATCTACCCATGCCAAACGGTTATAAAATTTATCATTTTCTTTGACCATATACGAGCCTGTAATTACTGCACCACGCTGAGCAGCTTGCTGTCGCAACCACCTCAAAGTAGTGAGTCCTGTATGTTCGGCTAAAGATGTTTTCATAGAAAACCCTGTGGTAAACATTTCGGGCAGGATAATTAAATCCGTTTTTTCTTTTATTCCCCACAATAATTCTTCCAACATTGCCAAATTTGCTACAGGATTTTCCCAATGTAAATCAGCCTGCACAATGGTAACAGATAAATTTTTCATAAATTTTGTATAAACTTTCTTTCAGATTTTGGGTAAAATTACAAGTAAATTGCCTAATTTTCAAGTTTTATCGAAGGCAATAGCATAAATAAATATTTTTTTTGTATATAAATTGTTTTTCTAAAAAAAAATATACAACTTGTTTCTTACTACTAAAAATTAGTAATTTTCTATTGCAATTATTTTGTGCTACATACCACGAAAATGTCTATTACTTCGTTTGGAAATATACAAAAATTATAACTATTTATCATAAGACTATGAAATTTAAGGATTTATTCAATTTTAAAAAAGCTGCCAAAACTGCATCAGATGCTGTTGCTACTGGAGTGCCAAAAATAAAAAAAGACCCTTTTGGTAATTTTATCTTGGTAAAACGTGCCTTAATTAGTGTTTTGGGATTGGCAACCTATAGCCGTTTCAATATCTTAAACAAATTGCGTGTAGAAGGTTTGGATTATTTGCGAGAATTGCCCCAAACCAATGTAATGTTTGTATCTAATCATCAAACATATTATGCAGATGTAATGGCATTATATCACATATTTTCCAGCGTAAAATGGCAATACAAAGACCGTCTAAATACGCCATTTTATTTTCTTACCCCACGTGCAAGAACCTATTATGTAGCAGCCGAAGAAACCATCAAAGATAGTGGTTGGTTGCCAAAAGTATTTGCATACGCAGGAGCAGTAACCGTAAAAAGGTCGTGGCGTGCAAAAGGTACAGATGCACAAAGAGGCGTAGATATGGAAGCACCCGAAAAAATCCGAAAAGCATTATCCTCTGGTTGGGTAGTAAATTTTCCACAAGGAACTACCAAACCGTATGCACCTGTACGCAAAGGAGTTGCTAATTTAATCAAAGAATATAACCCAATCGTAGTACCTGTAGTAATAGACGGTTTTCGCAGGGCTTTTGACAAAAAAGGATTAAAGCTAAAAAAATTAGGCACTACTTTACATATTAAGTTTAAACAACCTATTTATT
>JBIKRY010000110.1:0-13902 GCA_044348925.1 Bernardetiaceae bacterium | reverse complement strand
CCTGCGTGTTTGCTATCCTCAAAATTTGTAGAACCCAAATATGCCAATACATTTCTTGTTTGGTTATCTATTACCAAAATTGCAGCATTATAAATTCCAAAATGTTGAATACTACGCATATAAGTACGTGCAATTTCTTCGGTTTTTGCTTGCAAATCGGCACGTATATAGGTCTGTATAATTGGTTTCGTGGCATATTGTTGGTGCAACCAATTTGCAAAATGAATGGCAGTTTTTGGGTTTTTTTGGCGTTTTGCGTCCAAAGGCTCTACCAAAGCATCGGCAATCATTGTTGTAGAAAAAACCTTTTCTGTTTCAAATATTTTTAGCCAACGGTTTCGTTCTCTTTCAATTTTTTCGTTGTGTTTGCCAATAGCCAACGAAGTTGGACGATTTGGAATAATGGTAAGTGTGGTAATTTGTGCCAAACTTAATTGATTAGGCAAACGGTTGAAATATAGAATAGAAGCAGCTTTTACGCCCTCAATATTACTACCATACGGCACTAAATTGAGATATAATTGCAAAATTTCGGCTTTGCTATACACAAATTCTAATTGCAAAGCCCTAAAAATTTCTATGATTTTATTCTTATAAGTTCTTTCTTTGGGTGCTAACAATCGGGCAACTTGCATAGTTATTGTAGAAGCACCTGAAGTTTTTTTGCCTTTGACAAAGTTATTGAAGGCAGCCCGCAAAATTGCAATAGGATTAATTCCCAAATGATAATAAAAATATTTGTCTTCTTTGGCAATAAATGCTTTTTGTAGTTCGGGAGTAATTTCGTTTAGTTCCGTTTTCATTCGCCATTTATCGTCTGCACTCAAAAATGCACTTAACACAGTTCCATTTTGGGCAACTATAATCTGCGAATAATTTATTTGACTTGGCAATGGAAAAGCAATATGTAAAGCTAAAAACAGCAAAAACATAATTCCAATACGCCAATAATTTTTTTTGGCTTTTTGACTTCGAAATAGGTCTAAAATTTGGTGGAAATGAAGTAAAAAATTATACATATCACAAGATTATTAAGTAGTTTTGTTGTATATAAACTACTAAAATTATAAAAAATATTATTTTTTTAGCATATTTTTTATTTAGTTCTCCGACTCACACAAAATTATACTTTCATTGCAATAAATCCTAACTTTCCCTATCTTTGTTTATCTATTCCCAAAAATTGAAAAAAAATGGCTAGAATGATTGTAAGTATTGGTACTCTTTATGATGATGTTTTGGGCTTTTTATTAAGACTTAATTACCAAAATCCATCCTTGTATTTCATCTCTTATGATTTAATTTCAGACGATAAACAAAATACCTTATTACTGAATGAGGCTTATACTACTTTCTCTTTTTGGAATAGTGCTTTTTTTAACAAGGCAGGAATTTATGAAGGTTTTTATATTGGAATTAAATTTTTTCACAGAACTAAAGAATTTTCTTTAGTTCTTACTAATGGCGGTAATATTGAGATGAATGTTCTTATAGAGAGCCTATTAGAGGTTCTCGGTAAAAATGATTTTATATACTCCTCAAAAAATAATAGTAATAATCAAGAAGTGCTGGTTTATGAAAAAAAATATGGTAAATGGGCTGTTAATTTAAATAATTTTATAGCCAAAGAAAAAGTTAATATTGATAATGTTTTAACAACAATGCTAAATCAAAACTATCCAATTAGTTTTCTAAGTATTGATAATTTTAGGCTTTTTAAAAATAAATTGTATTGGTATAGTTATATACCTAATGAAAATACTCATCTTTCTTATCTTAGGCTTGCTAACATAGGTCATTTTGAAAATATTAGTTTAGATTTAAGCAAACAAGTTACGGTTTTAATTGGTGAAAACGGAAGCGGAAAATCTACTATTTTGCGTGCTATTGCTTTGGGAATTACAGGAACAGATTTTTTTGACTTGGACAAGGATTTACAGAGAACAAAAAATGAAATATTTAATGGTTTTTTAAAAATCAATGATTATAAAAAAGGTGTGCCTAACTATTCGCAAGAGGGCAGCATTATTTTATTTGTAAATGACAAAGACTTAACTTTAAAATTAAGTCCTTCAAAGCTTATTGCAACAAAGGTAGAAATAGAGGAACTGAAAGAAAATAGAGAAACTATTTTGCATGAAAGCACATACCTAAAAACATTGGTATTAGGTTTTTCGCAAAGTGAAGCAAAAACAGTTGGTAAGGATTTTGAAATAAAAGGGACTAAACCCAATGTATTAGATTTATTTCCGCTAATTAGTAATGCAGGAAAAGATGGAATGAATGATTTGGTAGAGTGGATTTATTATTATGTTCACGATAGAGAAAATACTGAACCTGTTGATAAATTATTTGCTATTTTCTCAAAAATAGTTTCTGATAATTCTAACAATGAAACTGTTACACTCAAAAGACCATATAAAACAGAGGGTGTCATTGGTTCTCCTTCGGGCAAAAAAGATATTATTGTCTGTACGCCAGATATGCCTGATGGTATCAATTTATCTTTAGTGAGTCAAGGCTATAAAAATATTTTTCGTTGGGTAAGTGGTATTTTAATGGGAGTATATAACTACCAACAAAACTTTTTTCTTGAAAAAACCTTGGCAGAAATTTCGGGCATTGTTCTCATAGACGAAATAGATACCTATTTGCACCCAAAATGGCAAGTAAATATTTTACGGGTATTGACCGAAGAATTTCCTAAACTACAATTTATTGTTACCACCCATTCTGAATTGGTGCTTAGTAACTTGCACAAGGAAAGTATTTATATGATTGATAAAAATGCTGTTTATCAACCTTATATTGACACATTGGGTATGGATAGCACTTCAGTTTTACGTATTACGGCTTCGCCTTATCGTATGCCAGCTATTCAAGATTTAATTAATGAAATTAAAAACTTGATTGAGGAGAATAATTTGGAATTAGCTATGCAAAAAATAGCAGAACTCAAAAAAATAAATAGTGAGATTTTGGAAATTATAGAATTGGAAGCCTTAATTAACGTAAAACATAGTTATATCAATGCAACACATTCCTAAAAATATAACCAATGAACCACAGGAGTTTACAGATTGGAAATTAAGAATTTTACCATCAGATTGGCAAACTACAGACAAAACTCCAACGCATTATTGGAAAGAATTATGCTCGCAAAGTGATGTTTTTGATAAGTTGCAAGAAAAGTTACTGCTTGAGCAAGGTTATTTGTGTTGCTATTGTTGTTGCCAAATAGATAATAATCAGGCAGAAGTGCCACCAAATCAAAGAGAATTACTATATATTTCCATAGAACACCTAACGACAAAAGAAAGTAGCAGAGAGGGTAAGGAAAATTTGGCTTTTGACTATCTTAATTTGTTAGCCTCTTGTAATTCCAAAGGAAGTTGTAATCTCAAACGCAATAATCAATCTTTACAAATAAACCCTTGTGATAATGAAATTATTGCTCAAATCACATTAGAAAGAAAAGGAAGTGATATTAAATTAAAAAGTGATAATCCAGATTTACAAAAAGATATTGAGGAAGTCTTAAATCTTAATAATAGTGCTTTGCTTGGTGCTAGAAACCAGATTGCACAAAAAATGCGAAATGAAATAGCCACTTTGCAAAAAAGTAATAAAAGTGGAATAGAAATAAAAAGTGAGTTACAAAATAAATACACAAAGTTATCTGAATTTGGCAAATATCCAGCCTTTGTTTTTGTAGCACATTGGGTAATCAACAAAAATTTCCCATAGCATTACACAATATTTTGCAACTTTTAGCAAATGTAGTCGTCTTTATTTGCCCAAAAAACAAGACGATTTTCATTTCTTTTCCCTATCTTTGTTCTTATAAAAGCGTAGGAAATTATGCAAACTCTCATTCTACAAAGTTCAAATACTGTTGATTTGACTTTGCTTAAAGAATTGGCGGAAAGGCTAAATATTAGCTATTTTTTTGCCGAACTACCGCCAAATTATACCATAACAGAGCCTCAAACAGAGGAAATAATATTTACAGAAGGTATAAATGCAAATGAAATTGTCCCCGAAATGGGCATTTCTGCGGCTGAAACTTTGGATTTATTTAATCAAGCCTTAGCAGAACCTACGTTGAGTTTTGAGGAATTTAAACAAGCAATGCAACAATGGAGAAAAGAACAGTAGCTTTTACAAAACTTTACAAGCTAATAAATAATTTTTGCACCTTCTTTAACTTTTCCCTATCTTTGTTTATCTATTCCCAAAATTTGAAAATAAAATGTACGAAAATATCATAGACTTACATAATGAATTATTAGAACTTTTAATTCAAGAAAGAGAAACTAATAATAATTTGTATTTCACCTTACGCAAAAATAATCTGCAAAATCATAACCGTCTTGAAAAAGGTTATTGGTTTAATGGAGGTGATGACACATTATATTTTTCTTTTTGGAATGCCTTTGATAGAGTAACCAAGGCAGATAATATTTCTATTTCTATCAATATCAAAGGAGAAATGTATATTTATCTCAATGCACGTGGTAGTGAACTAAAAGCAAAATTATTTGAAAGTTTGGTAAAAGACTTAGGTAAATTTACTCGTACACAAAATAATAAAACATTAACAGTAGAAAATGTTTGGCGTAGGTCTTATAGAATGGAAAGTTGGCAAGATGCTTTACGAAGTTTTATACATAATGATTTAATAGAAATTAACAAACAACTTAAATTTTATAATTTAGGACGAAGTGATGCGGATAAGATTGAGGGCATTGGACAGAGATATTTCGAGGAAGACATAGCAGCAATTAACACCATAAGAAATACGATACAAAATATTGTAATAACACAGCCAAAATATTTTCCGCTACAATTAAAGTCTTTAACTTTAAAAAATATCGGACATTTTGCAGAAGTAACTATAAATCTTGAAAAAAGAATAACTTGTTTAATAGGTTATAATGGTTCAGGGAAATCAACTATTTTGCGTGCTTTGGCATTGGCATTGGTTGGTACTCATTCATTAATGAACGAAAATAGACAATTAATAGATAGAGAAACTTTTGGCAAATGGTTAAAAATTAATGGTTATGATGATAATAGTAAGCCAATTTATGAAAATCAAGGAGGTTTAATAACTCTTACCTATGAAACTGATACTATTTATAATAATGAAATTGAATTTTATAATGACGAGAAATTTGGAGTAATAGCTAATGATTTGGTAGATGGTTTTAAAACCTTGACTGACAACCAAACCGAATATTTATTTTTGGGTTTTCCACAAGGTGGCGGTTATAAAGAGCCAAAAGACCTAAATGGAGAAAATTTTCCCGAACCTATTGATTTGTTACCTCTGATTGAAGATGAAGCACACAAAAAACTTACTCGTCTAAAAAATTGGTTAGATGTTACTCACGCTAATTATTTAGAGGAAAAAAATAACGGAAACATTTCATTAGCAGAAAGTTTTTTAGGCAGAATTAATGATGTTTTCAAATTAATTTCTTTGGTAATATCTGATAATCAAAACGAAAATGAAATACGTTTTGGAAGAGTTTATAGAGATATAAATGGTAAAGATAAAACTTCAAATATCATCATAGAACTTAATCTTATTGAACAGCCCAAACAAATGATTTCATTAGACTTAGTAAGTCAGGGATTTCAAAATTTGTTTTATTGGATTGGTGAATTAGTTTCTCGTTGTTACCAAGTAAATGATTATTACACAGCACACGAAAAATATAATTATAAAGCCCAAAATAGCATTTTTGAGATGGAAGGTGTGGTATTGATAGATGAAATAGATACTTATCTGCACCCAAAATGGCAACGCAATATTTTGAAAGTATTAGCAAATAAATTTAGTAAAATGAGATTTATAGTAACAACACATTCATTAGCAGTCATTCCTTCTGTAGAAAGCAAAGATAATTATATAATTTACAGAGCAGTAATACTTAATAATAATATAAATTTTACAGAAGTAACTCCTCAGTATGGATTTTCACTAAATCAGACGGCAACAGATACTGTTAAAGATATTGACCGAGATAAATACGTTTTTGATTTAGAAAACCTAATAGAAGACGCTATTGCAAATAATAATTTTGAGATTGCAAAATCTGAATTGACTAAACTAAACACTAAAAGTTTAGATTTTATACGGCTAAAAAACAAATTAGAAACAAAACAAATTATTTTCAATGCTCAAAATAGAAAAAGTTAGTTTACCTCTTGTGGATATAACTTTATATCCTGAGTTAAATAATTGGGAAATATCTATCAAGCCCCCTGATAGTATTGTTTCTCCTTTGTCTAAATCTAAGGAAGAAGGAGCTAATGGCACTAAATTGTGGGAAACCGAAAGCACAGATAAACCACAACTTAGATTACAATTACACAGAGAACAAGAAGGTTTTTGTGCATATTGTGGGCAAAGACTTTTAATTACAGATTTCCCAATAGAACACCTAATTCCAAAATCTAAATACCCTTATCTTACATTTATTTATCATAATCTTGTTGCTTCTTGTGAAGGAAATGAGCCAATAAAAACACAAATCTCTATAAGTAATGCCATAGGAAAAACAATCCGAGAGGTTTTTAAACTACAACAAGATATTAATGATGGTAGCAAAATTTTCAGTTCTAAACATACTCCAAAATATAAAATTGTCAATATTGTTGTGAATTATAATACTTTACCATCAATTACAATTAAAGGAGAAAATGACCCCAAAATGGATAGTGTTGTAATTGATAAAAAAACTATAAAGTCTGTTGAGTTTAGATGGGCTACTGAAAAAGATAAGCATTGTGATGCTTATAAAGGAGATGATAACCTTTACTTGTTACCACTTACTTCACAAACTATTAAAATATTGCATCAATATCTACCTGAAAATGAACATAATAACTTTATTAGTATTGAAGATAATATAACTTTTAAAACCAAAGGAGAAGTTGAATTTGCAGAGAGTTTAAAGCCACTAGGCTTTAAATCTATTAATGAAGTTTTAAACCTTAATCAAACAGACTTAGTAAATAAACGTAAACGTATTTATGATAATACCATACAAAAAGATTTTGAGGATATTATCAAAATTGAAGATTTAGAAGAAAAAGAAATAGTAGTTCGTGAAAAAATTAAATTAGTGGAAGAAAATAAAGAAGAATTTTATTTTATGAAATCCTATTTCCTAAGTTTATTTCTAACCAAGTAATTAACTAACTATGCAACACTTTTGCCACCTCCACTGCCATTCCCAATTCTCACTCCTCGATGGGGCTGCGTCTATTTCGGGAATGATGAAAAAAGTTTGTTATAACACAGAATATTTTTATTTTTACAAAAATTATTCAATAAATTGATGACAACTTATACCGCTATTTATAAAAATTGGACTTTTAAGGAGGATTTAACCTCTATTACAGAAGATAATAGTCCAGAAATCATATATTTTATAGAGTGCGATATTTATAGCAACTCAACAACTGGCTTAGTAGATTATTACAAATATCGTATTTTAAATACTGACGGAGTAGAAACTACTATGAAAATAGGCAACTTTGAAATAGATTTTGATAAGCCTGAACATTGGATAAAATATAATGAAGCTACTAATCAATATATTGGTGGTGTAAAAGCAAAGTTTTTCTTTTTCTATGGTAACAGTCATTACTTAGCCTATAAATACAATGGAATAGGTAGTATTTCAGAGAAAAATATGCCAATACCAACTGGTTATGCTGGTCTGGCGGGCTTAACAGCATCAGATTTGGCAGAATTAAATTTACCAACACTTCTTAATAGAGGTAGCAAAGGTTGTAGTATTCGTTTAAAAACCAATAGTGATAATATTACCATTGGTTTACTTTCTGCCTATCAAAAAGTAACAAAACATCTTGTTAAGTTTTGTAGAAGTTTAGCATCTTATGATAATTGCAACGAATTGATATTAAGTGAGTTATCTTTTTTTATAAAAGGAAAATTGCTAAAACTTGATAATAATTTTCCAACTTTTGATAAAAATGCAGTAAAACTTAATTATGATTTGCTTGTGAAATTTGCAAACGAATTTAATGAACACATAGTTTCAATGAAAAACAAAGGCGTTGATATTGACAAATATTTAAAACTCTTGGAAACTAAATTATAGTAAAAAAGCATATATTTGTTTAACCAAAACGTATTCAGACGTTTTAGCGGGGGACTTTGCAAAAAGTAGCATCTGGCGTTGGTTTTCTCGTCTTAATTTCCAAAAAATTAAGACGATTTTCATTTCTTTTTCCCTATCTTTGTTCTTATAAAACCGTAGAAACTAACCCAAATAAGTATGCAAACCGTAGCACAGCCATATAACCGTTTTAGTCCTCTGCAATTAGAGTTACTAAAAATCTATTCGTTCACGCCAAGTGAAGAAGAATTACTACAAATCAAGCAATTATTAGCCATTTTTTTTGCTCAAAGGCTTAGTAATCTTGTTAATCAAGCTATTGCAACACAAGGAATTACAGAACAAGATTTAGATAATTGGCTTAATACTGATGAACAATAAACTCAAAATAGTTTTGGATACCAATGTATTTTTGGTGTCGATTGCTTCGCATTTCAAATATTTTTGGGTGTATGAAAAGTTGCAGCAAGGCGAATATGAACTTTATGTAAGCAATGAAATCTTAACTGAATATCAAGAACAAATAACAAAAAAATTTGGCTTGTTAGCTGCTGATAGTTCTCTTGATTTTCTGTTGCTTTTTCCATCTGTTCATTTGATAACGCCACATTACAAATGGCAACTCATCTTGCACGACCACGATGATGACAAATTTGTAGATTGTGCTATTGCTGCCAATGCAGATTATATTGTAACGAATGACAAACATTTTCAAATTCTCAAAGGAATAGAATTTCCAAAAGTCAATATTTTAACCATTGAGGAATTTAAACAATTACTATCTTAAATGCAACACTTTTGCCACCTCCACTGCCATTCACAATTCTCACTCCTCGATGGGGCTGCGTCTATTTCGGGAATGATGAAAAAAGCTGCCACAGACGGAATGAAAGCCGTTGCCTTGACTGACCACGGAAATATGTTTGGGGCTTTCAAATTTGTTGCCGAAGCCGAAAAGCAAGGCGTAAAACCTATTGTGGGTTGCGAATTTTATTTGGTTGCCGATAGACACAAAAAGCAATTTACCAAGACCAGCAAAGATGTCCGTTATCATCAATTATTGCTTGCCAAAAATGCTGAAGGTTACAAAAACCTCTCAAAACTCTGTTCTTTGGGCTTTATTGATGGGTATTATTCCAAATATCCGAGAATTGATAAGGAAATTTTGCAAAAATATTCGACAGGAATTATTGCGACTTCGTGCTGCATTGGTGCGGAAATTCCCCAAACTATCATTCACAAAGGCGAAGCAGAAGCCGAAAAAGTGCTAAAATGGTATGTAGATTTGTTTGGAAAAGAAGATTATTACATTGAGTTGCAACGTCATGGCTTGATGAATATTGATGGAACAGGCATCAGTCAAGAAGACGTAAACCAAACTTTATTGCGACTTGCCAAAAAATATGATTTGAAAGTTATTGCGACAAATGATAGTCATTATGTAAACGAAAAAGATTTTGACCCACACGATATTCTCTTGTGTATCAACACAGGTGAAAAATATTCAACGCCAAAAGGTGATGGAAAAGGGCAACGGTTTGGGTTTCCGAACAGTGAGTTTTTCTTTAAAACGCAAGCCGAAATGAATAAATTATTTGGTGATTTGCCCCAAGCATTAGATTTTACGTGTGAAATTGCAGATAAAGTAGAGAAATTGAAGTTAAAACGTGATATTTTATTGCCAAATTTCCCTTTGCCACAAGGTTTTGCTACCCAAGATGACTTTCTCAAACATCTTGCTTTTCAGGGTGCAGCCAAAAAATATGGTGTCATTAGCTCCGAAATTGAACAACGATTAAATTATGAATTAGAGATTATTCAGAAAATGGGTTTCCCTGGTTATTTTCTCATTGTGCAAGATTTTATCAATGCTGCAAAAGATATTGGCGTTTGGGTGGGACCTGGGCGTGGTTGTTTGACAGGTGAGGCAAAAATTGTATTACACAACGGCACAACAAAAAATATAAATAATATTAGTAAAGGTGATAAAATTATTACCATTGATGGTAGCATACAAATAGTAAAAAATACTTTTAAATATGAAGTAAAAGAAGAATTATTAAATATTTGTACCTATTATGGTGAAATGGGTGGCGTAACACTAACAAAAGACCATAAAGTATATGTTGAAAAGCAGCAAAAAATAGAGGGTTATGATACTTGGGCAGAAAGTACACAAAGAGCAAGAAAAAAACCTGAACCCATAGGAGAATGTGAGTGGTTACGTGCTGATGAAGTAAAGATAGGAGATTGGCTATTTATTCCTACACCAAATATAGCAGTAAACAATATCTTGAAAATAGATTTAGCCGAATTTGCAAATGGTGAGGACTTGCAATTTGACGAAAATTTTGTATATCATTATGTGCGTAATCCTCTATGTAATACAAATCAAAAAATTGTAAAATCTCCTCGTTATTTAGACCTTGATGCTGATTGGTTTACTATTTTAGGAATTTTTACAGGTGATGGTTGGACAAGAAAGGAATACAGACCAGAAGTTTCTTTTGTTTTTCATAAAGAACATATAGAATACATTACTTTTCTCAAAAATAAAATAGAAAAATTAGGTTTTGAATATTCTGAAAGACAAGAACGAAATACATTACAAATTCATATTAGAAATAAGTTTTTATATTGTTGGTTTAAAAAACTTTTTAATAATTATGTTTCAACAGCACAAACAAAGCATATTCCAGAATTAGTATTATATGCTAATAAAGAAAATATAGCTGCTTTTTTGAAAGGATATAATTGGGCTGATGGACACGAAGACACACACAAATTTCGTTTTACAACTACTTCAAGAGAACTTGCTGACCAAGTTAGATTATTGTGTTGGCGAATTGATTTACCTGCAAGTTTGGGAATTGATGACCGAAAAGATACAAGAGAAGCCTTTAAAAATACAGGAAGGTCATATTATGTTACTATACCCAAAGACGAAAGAATAGGGGCAGAAAGTGCCGATAAAAATTACTTTTATAAAAAAGTACCAAATGGAATTTTAATAAAAGTTAGGTCAATAACTACTGTAAATAATGAAAAATTTGTTTATGATATAGAAGTAGAAAATAATCACAACTATTTAACTTCTTCTTTCTTGGTGCATAATTCTGCCGCAGGTTCTGCGGTTGCCTATTGCGTAAATATTACGAATGTCGACCCCATAAAATACAAGTTACTTTTTGAAAGGTTTTTAAATCCAGAAAGGGTTTCGATGCCCGATATTGATATTGACTTTGATGACGAAGGGCGTAGCAAAGTGATTGATTATGTGGTAGATAAGTACGGAAAAAATCAAGTGGCACAAATTGTAACATATGGTACAATGGCTGCAAAAATGTCGATAAAAGACGTTTCACGAGTGTTGGAATTGCCTTTGAATGAGGCGAATGAATTGGCAAAATTGGTTCCCGAAAAAGCAGGAACTACACTTGCAAAGGCTTACGAAGAAGTTCCCGAATTAGCAGCTATTCGCAAAGGAAATGATTTGCGTGCAAAAGTTTTGCAAAGTGCGGAGATTTTGGAGGGTTCTGTTCGTGGTACAGGTATTCACGCAGCAGGTGTAATTATTGCCCCTGACGACATCACAAACTACATTCCTGTTTGTTTGGCGAAGGACAAAGGCGACAAAAAAGCAGCAGACGGAGATGAAGAAGGTGGTGGGCAGGCTTTGGATTTATTAGTAACGCAATTTGATGGCAAGCATATTGAAGATGCAGGAATGTTGAAAATGGACTTTTTGGGCTTAAAAACCCTAACCATTATGCGAGATGCCATCGACTTAATTCAGCAAAATCATGGAGTTTTGATAGATTTAGACAAAATTCCGATGGACGACCTCAAAACCTATCAACTTTATCAACGTGGAAATACAGTCGGCACTTTCCAATTTGAAAGTGAGGGAATGCAAATGTATTTGCGTGATTTGAAACCGACAAATATTGAGGATTTAATTGCCATGAATGCCTTGTACCGTCCAGGTCCTATGGATTTTATTCCGACTTATATCAACAGAAAACACGGAAAAGAAGTTACAGAATATCCCCACGAATTGCTTGAACCTATTTTGAATTATACCTTTGGAATTATGGTGTATCAAGAGCAAATTATGCAAACTGCCCAAGTAATGGCGGGTTATAGTTTGGGTGGTGCAGATTTACTTCGTCGTGCTATGGGTAAGAAGGATAAGGAAAAAATGGCGAAAGAAAAGGATAAATTTATTGAGGGTGCAAAAAAATATCACAATGTAGATGCAGGAAAAGCAGGCGAAGTGTTTGCGGTAATGGAAAAATTTGCGGAATATGGTTTTAACCGAAGCCACTCCGCCGCATATTCTGTGGTTGCTTACCAAACTGCCTATCTCAAAGCAAATTATCCTGCCGAATATATGGCTGCGGTAATGACACACTCTATGGGAACTATTGAAAAAATTTCGTTCTTTTTAGAGGAGTGTAAACGTATGGGTTTGAAAGTTTTGGGGCCTGATGTGAATGAAAGTAAGAAAAATTTTAGTGTAAATAGCAGAGGCGAAATTCGTTTTGGAATGGGTGCAGTCAAAGGAACAGGCGAAGTAGCAGTGGAAGAAATTATTGTAGAACGTACAGCAAACGGACATTTTAAAGATATTTTTGAGTTTGCAAGTCGTGTAAATTTGCGAACTGTAAACAAAAAAACCTTTGAAAGTTTGGCAACCGCAGGAGGTTTTGACGAATTTAAGGAAATGCACCGAGCTATGTTTTTTGCGATAGGCGTAGATGGAACAACAAATTTAGAAAAAATAGTGAAGTATGGTGCAGCCATGCAAAGTGAAAAAACCTCGAGCAATGTTTCGCTATTTTTGGGCGGTGCAAGTGGCGGACAAGGTGGCGTTACAATTCCAAAACTAACGGATTGCGACAAGTGGACAACAATAGAAATGCTCGATAAAGAGAAAGAAGTGGTAGGTTTTTATTTGTCAGGACACCCATTAGACCCATTTAAAGCAGATATGGACACGCATTGCACGTGTAGCGTAGTAGATTTTGCGGAGCATAAAAACAAAGATATTGCCTTAGCTGGCATTTTGGGAGATGTTACAATAAAACAAACCAAAACAGGAAAATCTTTTGCCCTTGTCAATTTGACAGATTACAATGGAACTTTGCAATTAGCTTTGTTTAATGATGATTACAATAAAAATGTGAATTGGCTTAAAAATGGTGAATTTGTTTTTATTCGAGGTAAAGTAGAAGAAAGATATAATCAACCTAATTCGTGGGATTTTCGTGCAAAATCTTTTATGCACTTGGCAGATTTGCGTGAAAAAATGACAAAATATCTCGAAATTACTCTCGAAACAGACAAACTTTCACAAGATGTTGTGCAACAACTCAACCTACTTTTAACCAAACATTCGGGCAACTGCGAACTGCGTGTAAAAGTGATAGACAAAGACGAAAACATAGAACTGCCCACTCGTAGCACCAAATTTAGAGTTAATCCAAGTAATGAGCTGTTGGGTGCAATTCGAGGCTTGGGGTTAATGGGGAGAGTAGGGTAACAAACTGTATGCGTACCTTTAGGCATCTCTGCCTAAAGGTAAATAAAAGGCTACTCCTCTCCAAAAACCCTATCATTTTCTCCACCTCTACCCGTATATTCGCCTTCAGGCGAATGATGCTACGGCTCGCAAATCTCCTAAAAATATTTCTTTGCCTGTTTTAATAAATCCTTATTTCTTCGTATCTTTGCTATAAAC
>JBIKRY010000379.1:0-3896 GCA_044348925.1 Bernardetiaceae bacterium | reverse complement strand
TTTAGGGGCAAGATTCACCTCTGGCATAGGTTTACCAAAACAAACAGGCAAATTTTCGTGGACTCCAACCTGCGATGCAGTCGATACAAAAACCAATCCTACAGGCAAAGCCTACGATTTTCTATTTACCAATACCGATTTAGCAGCTTGTAATGCAAGTTTGTTTGATACAACGAGGGTTAGAATTTTTGTAAAACCTATTTTCAACCGCAAACCAGCCATTACTACTTCCTTAAAATTTGATGCCATTAGCAAAACCTATTACGATACGGTATATGTCAAATCTAAACTTGTATTTGATGTTTTGGGAGATGATATAGACAAAGATACCGTAAATTTGAGTTACGAGGGAATTGGGTTTCCCTTGAATGGTTTAGGAACAAGTTTGACCAATACTAAAGGTTTACCAATTCTAAAAGGTAAATTTACGTGGGACGTGCCATGTTCGGCAGTCGAAGCCAACAATTTTGCGGGAAAACCTTATAATTTTAACTTTATTGTTAGAGATTTGCCACCATGCCCAAATGGAATGACAGATACCGTAAAAGTAAAAATATTTGTCAAACCTATTACTAATCTAAAACCAAGTATTACCGCAGGTTTACCTTATGACAGCAACCGAAAAATCTATTATGATTCGGTAAAAGTTGGGGGAACTTTCCGTTTTCCTGTAACAGGCACAGACCCCGAAAAAGATTCTGTAGTTTTGTCTATGCAAGGTATTAATATTGTGAGTACCGCAGGTTTAGGAATGACTTTTACCGTAAAAAATGGCAAAGCACCACAAACAGGAATTTTTAATTGGAAAACTTTTTGTAGTAGTTTAGATGATACCTTAAAAGCAAAAGATTACAATTTGCGTTTTATTGTTCGAGATTTTGACCAATGTGGCAATAGCAAATACGACACTTTGCAAGTAAGATTGCGGGTATTACCAAATCTTAGCCCAAATACTGCACCAATTACCAGCACTGACATAGGTACAGGCAAGTATAATGTAACTACAAAAACATACACAGATACCGTATTACTCAAAACTTTATACCGTTTTACGGTTTTGGCAGACGACAATGAAAAAGATAGTTTATTGTTGCGTGGCAATGGAATAGGTTTTGATTTTGCAACAATGAAAATGCAATTTCAGTCTATTAGTGGCTTTCCAATTATCAAAAGTCAATTAGTATGGCAACCAACTTGTGATATGTTGCCCGCAGGACAAGAAAGTCGTGTGTTTCTCATGCGTTTTATTAGTCAAGACTTCCGAGATTGCCAGCGTAGCAAGTTTGACACAATAAATGTCCGTTTGGTTTTGCGAGCAAATCCAGCCGATAATATTGCACCAACGGTAACGCCAACAGTACTCAATTTGACAAGCCCAAAAGTATATAATCGTACCATTACAGCAGGAGATACACTTAATTTTAAACTTTTGGTCGACGATTTGGACAAAGATAGTGTGAGTATTTCGGCTACAGGCTTGGCAGATGGTATGGCTTTTACAGGAATCAAAGCTATTGCAGCATATAGCAGAGATTTTCGTTGGATAACCGATTGTAGTTTGTTCAGAGGCAATATTACGCCAAAAGATTACACCATAACCTTTACGATTCAAGATTTTAAAAGTTGTGGAACAACAAAAAATGACAAAATAACGGTCAATTTGCGTTTAATTCCATTGCCAAACCAAAATCCACCACGTTTATATTTTACAGATTCTACCACTTATATACGGACTGTAGCAAATAGACAACGAGAGTTTAGCAAGACCGTCAAACCAGGGGAAAGCGTAGCATTAGATTTTACTGCAATAGATGCTGATAAAGATATTGTTACTATAGAGGCAGTAGGCGAAGGATTTACTTTAGCCGATTTTGGTATGCGTTTTACCAATGTGCGAGGAATAGCACCACAAACAACCAAATTAGAATGGGCAGTAGATTGTGCTATTTTGAAACGCAAGCAAAATTTTAGAATCCGTTTTATTACACAAGACCAAGTCGTATGTCGAGTAACCAAAGCAGATACCATGTATATCAACTTTAAAATAGAAGACGTAGCAATAGGTAGAGAATTTAAAACCTACAACGTATTTACGCCAAATGGTGATGGCAAAAATGACAGTTTTGTGATGGATATTCCTAATGATAATTGTGAGGATACTTTCCTAAAAATAGTGATTTATAACCGTTGGGGAAAATTAGTGTACGAAAGCAATGACAAAAATTTTGCATGGGAAGCAACAGGTTTTCCAGCAGGATTGTATTATTGGTATGTGGAATTTAAAAATAAAAAACACAATGGCGTAGTAACTCTGTTAAAAGACGAGTAAAAAAATAGCCAATTTTGATTTTTGACCACAAAACAGATATGTTTTGTGGTTTTTTTTTGTGTCGTATATTCGCCTAAAGGCGAATATACGGTATCCGTAGTTCACGTTAGTTATGCAGGTAACAAAATCTGCCCTAAAAAACCAAACCATAATATTCTCCCTATGATAGTTCCTAAACAGATTCCTAAAATTAAGTAAGCTCTTTTTTCTACAGGCATGAGTTTAAAAAATAAGTAACATAACATAACCGTGCTTAAAATAAACATGAATAAAACCAATGAAAGACGAGGCAGGTATAGTAAAGAAGCAACTACTATTAAATCCATTGTAATTGGTTTATCTAAAATTGTGGTAATTAGTAATACTATTCCGTCACTAATAAATTGTCCTAAAAACAAACTTGGATAAAATATAAAATAACTAAACCAATGTTGAAAATGTAATAAATGTGGATTGAAATACAGTAATAGTAAAGAAACAAAACCTATCAAAAAAGTAAGAACACAAGCACTTGCATAAATATAAATAGTTGGGATTTCGAATATTTCTCTATAGTATTGTTTTTCAGGGTAATTTAGATGATTCTTAATTTCATATTTACGTAATTTTCTTATTGATTTTAAACTATCATGATATTTAGATTCCATAAATGTCGATTTGTAACTGAGTTTTATATTTTTATATGCAAAGACCTTCCCAGTTATTGCGTGTCCTGTTTCGTGAGTAACGATTCCAATACAAAAAGTTATAATGGTAAGAAATACGGTGATGAATAGATTTTTACTAAATTTTGGGGTTTGAAAGATAGTTAGGATTAATTTTTTCATGTTTTGTTATATAAAACTTTTGCTACTGTATGAATACAGTAGCAAAAGTAACTATTATAGATTATAGTTTGCAACTAATTTTAACCAAGCATTTTGAGTATTTAAACCAACAGTTTCGTGTAATTTAATTTTATTCAATAAATTACTAACATCATTGTTTGGTAAATTTGTTGTATTTGATAATGCAGTAACACCATTTAAGAAAGTTTCTATTTGTGATACGATACTTTGAGAAACAATAAGTTCTCCTTTATTATTTAACATGAACTATGGATACCGTATATTCGCCTTTAGGCGGGGCTGCCTAAGCGAATGAGTCGGGTAAATTGAAAGAAAAATAGTAATTATTTCTCAAAATTTGTGAATTTATAACCAAGTTCGTTTTTATCCTTACATTTCATTCGCCTTTAGGCGAATATACGAAGACTCTAAAAATCCACTCAAAAATTTGATACCAAAACTTATTTACAAGCCTATTACCTTTTATTTTTCTTTAAATTACTAAAAAATATTACATAGAGTATAGAAATTATTTTTTTATTGTTACATTTATACGCACCAATTTATTTTTTTGTGGAAAACAATGTTAAAACAATTATTCCTTTTCAGTTTAGTAGAGGTAATTGGGAACCTAATAACAAACAAGAAAAACCATTTAAGCACCAAGTTTCGGCACAAACTTTAGTAGCACCCAATGGCAATCTTACATGGAAAAAACTTACCGAGGAACTTGCAAAAAG
>JBIKRY010000002.1:0-43448 GCA_044348925.1 Bernardetiaceae bacterium | reverse complement strand
CGCCTTTAGGCGGGGCTGCCTAAGCGAATGAAATGTAAGGATAAAAACGAACTTGGTTATAAATTCACAAATTTTGAGAAATAATTACTATTTTTCTTTTAATTTACCCGACTCATTCGCTTAGGCAGCCCCGCCTAAAGGCGAATATACGGTATCCGTAGTTCACGTTAATCAATATAACTTGCGTAGTAGTACGGAACTCCAGTTCCGTACATGATTTATTGCATAAGTAAAATACTTTAGACCAAAATACATAGGTTTTTAGGTAAAATAGACTTGCTTCTACAACTGTACGTAGCTGGAGCTATGTACTACGCAAATTACACTAATTAAAACATGTATTACAGTGTAATATTATTTCTGTTTTGCAACTTGTTCTGCAAATTCGGTAAAAATTCGCATACCAAAAGCCGTTGCAATTCTATCTTTTGCAAAATCTGTATGATTAAAACTTACTCCTGCCACGTCTAAATGTACCCACGCTGGGTGATTATTAGTAAATTTTTCCAAAAATTTTGCAGCTCCAATAGAACCTGCTGGCGAACCATTCCAATTTTTTGTATCTGCCATATCGGATTTCAAAGCATCTGCATATTCGTCCCACATTGGCAAAGCCCATAACTTTTCTTTGATATGGCTTCCGATTTGATACAATTTTTGGCACATTTCTTCGTTTTTACTAAACATTGCCCCTGCTTCATATCCTAATGTAATTACGCTTGCCCCTGTAAGTGTTGCAATGTCTATTACATAATCTACTTGGTAATTTTTGGTGAGATAAGCAAGTCCATCTGCCAAAATTAACCTTCCTTCTGCGTCTGTGTCTTCTACTTCGATAGTAAGTCCTGCGTAGGAGTCTATAATGTCGCTTGGTTTATAGCTATTTCCGTCTGTGGTATTTTCACAAGCAGGCACAATAGCTATTACATTTACTTCTAAACCTAATTTAGCAATAGCTTCGAAGGCTGCCAACACAACAGCTGCACCTGCCATATCACATTTCATTAGTGCCATACCTTGCGTTTTGATATTATTGCCACCTGTATCAAAATTTACGCCTTTACCCACCAAACCAATAGTTTTGGTAGCTTTTTCGTGGGTATATTCGAGAATAGAAAAAGTAGGCAAATTGCTACTACCTTTGCCTACTGCCCATAATGCTTTTAATTTTTGCTTTTTTACATCTTCGCCCCTAAATATTTTAGCAATCGTATTAGTTTCTTCCGCAATTTTTTCGGCAGTTTTTGCAAAATCTTCGGGCATAAAATAGTTGCTTGGCAAGTTTACCATATCAAAAGCACGCATTTGTGCTTGTGCTATGATTTGTCCTTTGGCAATACCTATAGACGCAGTTTGTGGTTGTGATAAATGAATAAGAATCGTGGTAAGGGTAATTTTTTTTGGCTTTTCGACTTTTAACTGCCCTATTTGATAGGTACCTAACCAACTTCCTGCTGCAATAGCTTCTGTTAGAATAGCTTGGTCTATGTCTATATTTTTTAGGGACGAAAATTGCAACAAGTCAATACTTACATTTTCGTTTAGCGTGGCTTTATTTTTATGCACAAATAGACGTACCAATTGGCGTAAAAGTTCAGGAGAAAATTGTTCTTTTTTGCCTAAACCAGCCAAAACTATTTTTTTCACTTCAGTTTTGCTTGTATAAAAACTTAGCAATTCTTTCTTTTCGCCTTTAAAATCAGCTTGTAAATTGGAAATAGGGATACCCGCAAACTCTGCTATTTCTGCTAAAGTATCTTGTAAAGTATCCGATTGTTGTAATGGAATTAGCACCGTTTCGGCAGGTGCAAAAGTAGATAAGACTTGAAAATTGAACATAATAAAATAGTTAATTTTGGTAAAATAGTATGTACAATAAAATTTATTGTAATTTTGCTAATATTATTAAAATATTTTTGTAAAGTGATTATAAAATCTAAGTTCCGCAGCAGTACGGAACTCCTGTTCCGTAGCAGTAGTACGCAACTTAGATTATAAATTTACTTTCAGCCAATTTGCCATTGTTTGGTTGAGTAGCACAAAACCATTGTCCCACAGATGGCAATCATCACCAAATTGTTGGTCTTTGAATAATTGGTCGCCAATTTCCAAAGACATATCTATATACGGAATGGGAGGATTTTGCTCTTTCCAATTCATTGCCAAAGTTCTGTAAATATATTGACTTCGGTTGTCTTTTGTGCCATCTGTTGGCAAATCTGCTAATAAATTTTTCCCTGCACTTTTAAATGGTTGTAAAACTACAAAATATTTGCTATTATTTCGTTTACATATTTCATTTATTTGTATAGCAGTTTGGGTAAATCTTTGTGCTGCAAGTACAGGCATTGTGGCAGGTTTTGGAGTTTTTGCCATTATTTCTATCATTTGTTTTTGCAATCGTTGTTCTTCGGCTATTTCTTTTTCTACGTTTGTTTTTGCTTCGTTTTTTACTTTTTCAGCAAACAACAAATAATCTATCCAAGCCATAGCACGAGATTTTTTGACCAATAACAAATAATTTGCACGCATAAATTTTTTTGCAGTAACTTGCACTCCTTCGTTTTCTTCGGGTTTATGCAATAACATAGCACGTTGAAAAGCACGTCCTCCGCTGGATTTGTCCCACATTGGAAGATTACTATTAGACATATTGTTAAAGCCTGTCAAAGAAATTACCGCATCGGGTTTCAAATAAAGACCTAATTTGAGTAGCCAAAAAGCCTCATCTTCAATATCCGAACCTGATTCTGCAAGAGAATACACGACTAATTTTTTTGCATATTTTTCTTGAATATGCTTTTGTAACAAAGTTTCTAAAGCCTGTGCAGGCGTATTTTCGTACTTGGCTGCCCACGCACCTGTAGCAACAGAACCTCCCAAAAGTACCACTACATATTGGTCTGCTTGTTTGTCAAAATTGAGTTCTTGCCCACGAAAACCGTATGAGTTTAGTTGTGCAGAAACAGGACGGTTGCCTTTGATACCTCCAATAGCTTTTTGGTTATAAATATCTTGCAAAGCTGTGGAAGGTTCTACGGTTTTGGGAATAGCAATAAGCCTTGCAATAAATTCTACTAAACCCAAAAGAACGAGTAAAGGCAACAACGAAAAAATAATATTTTTTACATATTTCATACAAAAAATGGATTAGGAAGTAATTGCAAAACTACAAATTATTTTATCTAATCGTAATATCTTCGATAGAAAGTATAGGAAAATATTATTTTTAGGATTTGTGCCAAAAAATTTATACCTAATAGCAACATATTGTAATATTCAGATAAGTTTTTTGTAAAGTCACAGTAACTAAAAATTTATAAAATATTGGTAATCAGTATTTTAAGTAATACTGTGTTTAGTATTACTTATAGACAATAGTTTTATCTTTTAAACTAATTTTTGAAAAATTATATGACAAAATAGCTATAAAATTATTAATTTTTAAAAAATTAGCTTTACTTTGATACACTATCAACTTCTTAAACAACAAATCAGCATATTCCTATAACTTATATGGTAAATAAAACCCAAACTTTTATAGAAAAACACGTTGCAAATTTATCGGTAACTGTAGTGTTTTTGGGAGCAGCAGCAGCTATTACAGTACCTTATATTATGCCTTATACTACTTATTTTGGGCTTAGTCCAAATGAAATGGGAGATGCTTTTGGAGGACTTGCCAACCCTGTTATTGGATTTATGGGGGTATGTCTTACTTTCTTAGCATTTTATATTCAATATAAGTCCAATGAAAGGCAAAATTTTGAGTTAGATGTGCAAAAACGAGAAAATGCGTACCGTTTTATTCGCGAATCTATTAGAGATTTGAAAGATGATATTAAAGCATTACGTTATACAAAAGAACGAATTGTATATCATTATTCAGAGGCAATATGGTATGTGATGCTCGACAATATGTTGGTAGATGAAACTAAAGACCAAAATCATAAAGCAACACTCAATCCATTATTTTTTCAAATAGCCTATATTTTAACTTTATTTGAACCCATTATTTCGGACATAGATAGTGCAGATTTGGAAAAAAAAGAAAAATACCAACTTTTAGTAAATATTCAAGGACTATTTGAAGCATCTTTCGAATTTGTGCTAAAAGTACAGCAACAAATGACCAAAGAAGGCAAAGAAAAATCTATACAAGAATTTGTAAGACATAATGTAATTATTCCTTCCAAAAAAATAAAAAACGAAATGCAAGAAACCTTAGACCGTTATAAAGAATCGGAAAAAGAGTTATTTGCAAAAGCACTTACCAAAATAAAAGGTGCTGCTTATGTAAAAAGTCATCGTTGCACAAGCGGAAAAGGTACGGTACAGTTTTTTTCGGATTATGACGAGTTGAAAAAACAACACCCTGATAGCAACTTAACCGAACAAGCATACATAGATTACTTTAGTAAAGATGATAATATTAGTAAACTTTTATTGAATGAATCGGTAAGATTATTAGTTAAATTAGAATTTTTGGAAAGAATTACTTTTCAATTACCCTTTGACGGCAAAATGTATAGTATGACATTAGGCAGAAAAACTGCCGAAGAATATTTTGATATTGACCTCGTAGAGTTGCAAATAGATAAAGATTTATGGCGTGACGAGTTTGTGGGCAAATATGTATATAGCCAAAAAGAACGTCAAAAATTTATGAATACCTTTGTAAAAATAACTTAATAAGCTATTTATGAAAAACAATTACTTACTAAGCAATTATTTTTGTTTTAGGCAACGAGATAACATAGCAAACTTGCTACGCATTGGCATTTTTTATCTATTCTCTACCCCTATCTTTGCACAAACTTTTGTCGAAAAACAACTCAAGTATGCAAGAGTACAAACTGCCAAAAAAGAAACAGATAGTACAGCAAAAGAACTTTTTGAGGCACGAGGCTTACAATTTCCAGCAAAAAACGTATTTATTCGTATTTTTAAGGCAGAATTTATTTTGGAACTTTGGGCAGAAAATCCCAAAACAAAAACTTTTGTGCATATCAAAACGTACCCTGTTTGTGCAATGTCTGGGGTTTTGGGAGGTAAAAATAAGTTTGGAGATTTGCAAGTACCCGAAGGTTTTTATGTCATAGATGCCTATAATCCAAGTAGTAGTTATTTTTTGTCGGTGCGAATAAATTATCCCAATGCCTACGATAAGTTTTGGAAAAAAACAGGTGATAATATTTGCATACACGGCTATTGTGCCTCTATTGGTTGCATTGCTATAGAAGACGACCCTATCAAAGAATTGTATTGGATATTGGTTAATGCAAAATCGGCAGGACAAACACAAATTCCTGTGCATATTTTTCCAACCCAACTCATAGCAGAAAAATATGCTGCACTAAAACTTGCTAATAAAAATGAAACTGAAAAACTACAGTTTTGGGAAAATATTAGTACGGGCTATGCCTATTTTGAAAAAAATAAAAAATTACCAAAAATATATGTAAAAGAAGGAAAATATTTTTTTGAGTAAAAATCAAGCGAAGCAAAAACTATTTATCCTTATCTTTTGTTTAGCAACTATGAAATGGAATACTTTAAACCAAATAACAACTTTAGACCAACTAAAAGAGGAGTCTAAAACACAGAAAGTGCTTATTTTTAAACATAGCACTCGTTGCTCTATCAGCTCGATGGCACTTGCCAAATTGGAAAGAGCATGGAAAGATAACGAAATGACAGTAGTAAAACCCTATCTGTTGGATTTACTTGCAAATCGCAATATCTCTAATCATATTGTAGATATGTTTGGAATTACACACGAATCTCCGCAAATATTGCTTATTGCAGATGGCAAATGTATATACCATAATTCACACAATGCAATTAGTTACCAAGAAATAAAAAATAATATGGTACTATAAACCAAGCAAAGACTGTAGTATATTTGTTGCCAAATATACTACACTATCCAAACCCCAAATCAAATGCAATTTATACAGATACTCGAACAATCCTATAATTTAATTTATTCTTTTTGCGTTTTAATAGCAATAGCATTATGGCTACTTTCTTCTTTAGGAATTTTTGGTGGAAATGATGATGCAGCAACTTTATCCCCAGCACATTTGCCAACCGAATTACCTACTTCCTATATAGATGCTGTAGCAGAAACTTTAGGAGTTGGCTCGGTGCCAAGTTCTATCTTAAGTACTTTGTTTTTATTTTTTATTGGTAGTGCAGGAATAGTGCTAAATGAGAGTTTATTATTTTTGGTAATTCCACAGACTTTTTCCTATTATACACTATTGGTAAGTAATTTTTTTGTATCTATTGGCATTGGTTTTGGCTTAACTTCGTTAAGTAGTCGTCCTTTGCGTTATTTGTTTAAAGATTATGGCAAGGCAATTACGGCAGAATCTCTGGTAGGCAAAGTTGCCAAAATATCATCAGGCAAAGCAAATCAACAAAGTGGGCAAGCAAACATACAACTTGCTGATGGCAATATAGTAGAAATAGCAGTACGTGTAATTGAAGATAACAAAACAATAGAATATGGCACCAATGTATTATTGATAGATTTTGACAAAGAAAAAAATATTTATTGGGTACAAATCTTAGAAACAAATCATTAGTATTACAAAAAAATCAAATAACATGAGTTTTTTAATAGACGTTATAAGGTTTGTAGCATAGACTTTAATACTCTATAATACCTTAATTACTTATCCATTTTGCCAAAAACCAGCCAAAAATAATTGCAAAATGACAAAAAAATAAACTCACAAAAGTATAAAGTATAAAATAATCTATATTACCATTGCGAATAAACTGTAGATTTTCTAAAGCAAAAGTAGAAAAAGTGCTAAAACCACCGCAGAAACCTGTAATAAAAAACAAACGCAGTTTTTCTTCTACATTTTTTAATGGACTGTAATAAAGCAAACAAAAACTAAGCACGCCAAGAAAAAAACAACTACATACATTAGCAGTTAATGTTCCTAATGGTAAATAATTGTGATAAGTATTTATTTTTGTACTTAGCCAATATCTCAAGCAACTACCTAACCCGCCACCAACAAAAACAAGTAGTAAAATTTTTGTCATCATATAGACTACATAATTTTCATTTTTGCTTTAATGCCTTCTAATAATGCTTTGTAACTTTCTACTTTTGCCTTTTTTTCTACGGCTTTTGTGGCGTGGGTAATGGTGCTATGGTCACGTCCTCCAAATTGTTGCCCAATAATTTTGACTGAAGTATTGGTATATTTTTGGCAAAAAAACATTGCTATTTGTCGGGCAGCAGCTATTTCTTTTTTGCGTGTAGCAGCTTTCAAATCTTCGGGCTTGATACCCAAATAATCGGCAACGGCTTTTTGAATATACTCTACATTTAACTCAATAGCACTACATTTTACAATATCTTCTATGGTATCTTTGGCTAATTGCAAATCTATTTCTCTCCGCATCAACGAAGATTTTGCCATCAAAGAAACCAAAACTCCTTGTAATTCACGAATATTTGTATCTACATTTTTCGCAATAAATTCCATCACACTTTTAGAAATAGTCATGGCTTCTTGTTGTGCTTTATTTTTGACAATTTCCAATCTGGTAGCTTCATCTGGAAGTTTCATATCTGTAGTCAAACCCCATTTGAATCTCGATAATAGTCTATCTTCCAAACCATGCAAGTTTTTTGGTGGGCAATCAGAAGTCATAATAATCTGTTTGCCTGCTTGGTGCAAATGGTTAAAGATATGGAAAAATGATTCCTGCGTTTTTTCTTTGCCCGCAAAAAATTGAATATCATCAATAATTAATACATCAAGTTGTAGATAATAATTGGTAAATAATTGAACTTGATTATTGCGAACTGCATCTACAAAATGTGTAATAAATTGGTCTGAAGATACATATAAAACTACTTTTTGTGGATATAACTGCTTGATTTCATTGCCAATAGCTTGTACCAAATGAGTTTTACCCAAACCAACTCCGCCATAAATAACCAAAGGATTAAAGGAAGTAATGCCTGGGTTTTTTGCCACCGCCTGCCCTGCTGCATAGGCAAGCCTATTACAATCTCCTTCGACAAAATTATCAAACGTATATTGTCTATTTAGATTAGACCTTATTTGTGGGTGAGGAATTAATTTGGCTTCTGGTAATTGATGGGTAGCCAACAATTCTTTTTTCTGTGGTGCTAAAACGGTATTTCCTGATACTTGCGTACCTGAATTAGACCGCATGGTAGCACTATTTGGCAAATTAATAGATAGGGGTTTATCTTTGCTTGTTCCTCTATCTACGACTATCGAATATTCTAATTTTGCACCAACTCCCAACTCTGTAACAATAGCTTTTTTTAATACCTGCACATAATGTTCTTCTAACCATTCATAAAAAAATTGGCTTGGCACTTGAATCGTAAGCGTATTATTGAGCAAACGTGTAGGCTTGATTGGTTCAAACCAAGTCTTAAAACTTTGTTCGCCAATATTTGCTTTAATAATTTCTAAGCAATTATTCCATACATATTTATAATCCTTTGCTATCATTTTTTTGCTTATTGTAGTTTCGTCTGCAAAAAATGCAGTTATTCCTATGTTGTTTGTTTTTCTATTTTTATTCTCTGTAAAATTATGTAAGCAAATCGTAAAAGAAATACGTGCTGCCTATATCTATTTATTTTTACACCCCAATTTTATGTATTAATGATATAGAGAAAGAAATACCACCCCTGTTTTTTAGACAGGTTTTTTTAGTAATCCCTCAAAAAAAGTGTTAATTGCTAAACAAGAAAGTAGTCCAAATGTTATCTCAAAAAATACAAGATAAAAGAATTTTTACCTTGATAGCTGTATTTATTGCCTTGAACTTTATTTAGCTTACAAATATGTAACAAAAAAAAATAAAAAAAAAATGTCAAAAAAACTTGACTTGTTTGTAGGTATCAAAAAGGCACAAAAAATATTTTTGCCAAAAAATTTTTTTTTTCACAAAAAAAGAGTAGTGTTTTTATTGTGCTGATTATCAATGTTTTAACTTTTTTTACAATTCTATTATTTTTTATAGCTTTTTTTTGAAAAAACTACAATAAAAATAAGGCTATGAATTATTTAGACTAAAAAGGAAAATTCCACACAAAAAATTCTACATACTACTATCCTATTTTGACTCCCAACACTAAAATATCATCAATTTGTTTTTCTTGTCCTTCTGCCATCCAATTTTTTATTTTTGTGTCAAGCATTTTCTGTTGTTCTAACATTGGCATATTTTGAAAACTCAAAAACAACATAAAACTATATTTGTATTTAGGTAAAACTAAGTAGAAAGAATAATTTATTTGATACTAAAAAACAAGTGTACATAATTGAAAATCAAGTATTTAATCTACAGTTGCTACGTAACTTATGTTATTTACACTAAAAAGTATTATCAGTTAATTATTTACTTTTACTTACCTAAGTAAATATCTTGATTAGCAGACACTTAGACTGTCCCACCTAAAGGCAAATGTAAGGATAAAGTAGAACAATTTTAAAAATGTTTCCAACCTTGTGCTGCAATTGGTACTACAGAATTAGCTCTTGTTACTAAATTAATACCATCTTTTTCTGCATTCATATAACCAATAAAGGAAATATCTTCATGATTTTTTATTTTTTCAAAATCACTTTGTTGAATTGTAAATAGCAATTCATAATCTTCGCCACCATTCAAAGCACAAACTGTAGGGTCTATCCCAAATTCATTAATTGCCACATCATATACTTGCTTGTCTATTGGCAATTTGTTTTCAAAAATTGTAGCTCCTACTTTGGATTGTTGGCAAATATGCAAAATTTCGGAGGCAAGTCCATCAGAAATATCTATCATCGAGGTTGGTACAACTCCCAAATCTGCCAATTCATAAACAATATCCATTCTTGCCTCTGGTTTTAATAATTTTTGTATCAAATTTGGATATTTTTCTAATTGTGGTTGCATACTTGGATTTGCCAAAAATTCTTGTTTTTCACGTTCTAAAAGTTGCAAACCTATGTAAGCTGCTCCCAAATCTCCTGTAACACATAGAATATCTTTGTCTTTTGCCGTATTTCGATACACAATTTGTTCGGTTTTTGCAAAACCTATGACGGTAATACAAATTACCAAACCTGCACTCGAAGACGTAGTATCTCCACCTACCAAATCTACTTTATAATTTTGACAGGCAAGTCTAATACCCATATACAATTCATCAATGGCTTCCACCGAAAACCGATTGCTAATAGCCACACTTACCGTAATTTGTTGTGGAATACCATTCATTGCAGCAATATCCGATACATTTACCGCCACAGCTTTATAACCTACGTGCTTGAGAGGCATATAAGTAAGGTCAAAATGAATATTTTCGACAAGCATATCCGTAGAAACCAAAGTTTGTTGATTGGTTTCGTAGCAAATTACGGCTGCATCATCACCAATTCCCGTTTTGGTCGAGGTATTTTGGTGTGTAACTTGAGATTTTATTCGATGGATTAAACCAAATTCACCAAGTGTAGAAATTTCGGTACGCATTGTTTGTAATTTTGTTAAAATAATAAACTTATATCTCCCTGCCCCTCACGTATCAATTCAAAATTGTCTGTAGTGCAATCGATGACCGTAGAAGGTTGATTGCCACCATAACCCCCATCAATCACAATATCTACCAACTTGCGATAGTGGTCATAAATCAAAGACGGGTCTGTAGGGTGTTCTTCTATATCATCTTCTATTTTTACAGATGTTGTTAAAATAGGGTTTCCTAATTCTTTTACAATATTACGGGGAATATTGTTGTTAGGAACTCTAATACCAACTTGTTTTTTCTTGACATCAAATATTTTTGGAACTTCGTTGCTCGATTCCAAAATAAAAGTATATGCCCCAGGCAATGCTTTTTTCATTAAACGAAAAGTAGCAGTGCTAACGTGCTTGGCATATTTACTCAAATCACTCAAATCATAGCAAATAAAAGAAAGGTGCATTTTGCTTGGTTTGATATTTTTGAGGCGACAGAGTTTTTCTATTGCTTTGGGATTGTATAAATCACAACCAATACCATATACGGTATCTGTTGGATAAATGACCAAACCACCTTTTCGTATAATTGCTACGACTTCTTTTATTTTGTTTGGTTCGGGATTGTCTGGGTGAATTTGTATATATTCGGCTTCCACAAGATATGTTTTAAACCGCAAAGCTATAAAAAAACAAAAAGAAAGTACAATTTTATGATTTTATTTTTTTAACTACATTTTGCTTATGTTTTGACTACTAAAAAAATTAAGTAGATAATATAAGTTGCGTAGTACGTAGCTCCAGCTACATACAGTCGTAGAAACAAGTATATTTTAGACAAAAATCTATTTATTTTGGTCTAAAGTGTTTTATTGGTGCAATAAATCATCTACGGAATTGGAGTTCCGTACTACTACACAACTTAGCTTTGATAGACAAATATAAAGTAATAAGTACAAAATAAAAGTATATTCGCCTTTAGACGAATGAGTTGATTAACAAGCAATTCGCCTAAAGGCAAATATACGGTAAAATTGTAGAAATATTCCTTATTTTGTCATTGCAAAACCAATAGAAATACTTTTTTGAAAAATAAATTGTATTTTTACAACATTGTTAGGTAAAATCTCTACAAAAAATAAATTATGAATAAAAGATTACTTAAGCTATTTTTTGCTTTGCAACTTTGTTGTATTTTCGTGTTATTGTTTCTTGTCTTAGCAAGTTATGCAAATGACAAACAAATGGCAATAGAAAAACAAGCTAAACGCAATTTAGCCACAAAATTGTTGTTGCTTGATTTTTGTATTTCTACCGAATCATCACACACACGACATTTTACAATGCCAACTATTTTAGCTCCATTTCAAGATTTTCCTGCCTATTACGAGCATTTTCCAAGTTCCTCTTTTATACAAACCTATTCCCAAAAACCATAAAAAAATGTTATATCGAAGCAAAGGAATTGTACTCAATTTTATTCGTTACCGAGAAAGTTCTATTATTGTAAAAATATATACCGAACTTTTTGGTATTCGTAGCTATATTGTCAATGGAGTTCGGAATATGAAAACAAGCAAAATAGCACTGTATCAGCCTTTAAATCTGGTAGATTTGGTGGTCTATGAAAATCCAAAAGCCGAAATTCAACGCATTGCAGAAATCCATTTACTAATTCCTTACCAAACTATTCCATTTTTTCCTTACAAAATAAGTAGTTCTTTTTTTATTACCGAAGTTTTGAGCAAATCTTTGAAAGAAGAAACAGGCAATACAGAATTATTCGAATTTTTATGGGATAGTTTGCTTGTTTTTGATAAGTTGGAAAAATGTGCAAATTTTCATTTGCAATTTTTGTTTAAATTGAGTGAATTTTTGGGCTTTGCTATTCATAAAGCAAGTGAGTTGCAAGAACAATTTGCAAGGGCAAATTATACTTTTTATCACCAAGAATATAATGAAACAATAGAGCAACTTATTCATTACTCTTACGAAACTATTATTCCTTTGCATGGAAAAGCAAGAAGTGATATTGCAGAATATATATTGCTATTGTACCGTTTGCATTTGGCAAATTTTGGCGAATTGCAATCTTTGAAAATATTGAAAGAATTACACCAATAAAAATAGTAGTATTTTTTTTAATTATAAATTCTAAATTATTTAAACACTTGATTAGTAATAACTTCATGTAAGTTCTGTATTACGGAACTTCAGTTCCGTAATACTAAGCAAATTACATAACTTATATAAAAACAACGAAATTTTATATTTTATAAGGCTTCGCCAAATCTAATTAAATTGCCACTATTGTCTAAAATAGAAAATTCTTTCATACCCCATGATTTGGCTTCGAGTTTGCCTTGTGGGTGAATAATTTGTTGGTTTTGGTATTGTTGATAAAATTCTTCGATTTGTTGTACATGAATATAGCAACCTGAATTATTGGCGAGGTGTGTGTCGTCTGTTTCCCAAAAATGAATCTCTGCACGTTGAAAATTTACCACCAAATATCCTGCATACATATAGGTTTCAAAGCCTAATCGTTGATAAAATTTGATAGTTTCTACCATATTTAAGCAAGGTAAAACAGGTGCTGCTGCAAACATTTGTGCCTCCATAACTTACAAAAAGATATAATTTTAGAAAGTAGGTTTTTGTGTCTATATTATTGTGTGATAATGTAGATTGAAGACAAATATATAGTAATTCTAAAAAAAAAGAATAAATATTACTTTTTTATGCAAAAAATTGTGAACTTTGCAAATTATTTGAAAAATTATACAACTTGATATGGCAAGGAAACAACAACCACCACCGTCTATTCCCGATTATTGCTTTTTTTGTGGCGAAGCCAAAGCAAATGTTAATATGCTTTTGACAGGCGAAGAAGCTAATATTTGTGATAATTGTGTGGTACAGGCAAATGTCGTGGTGCAAAAAGAAATGGAAGCACGCCACCCAAAACCTTTCGAGGTCAATTTGGTAAAGCCTGTGGATATGAAAAAAATGTTAGACCAATATATCGTAGGACAAGATAGGTCAAAAAAAGTAATGTCTGTAGCCGTATATAATCATTACAAACGGTTGATGCAACAGCAAATCAAACAACAAGATGACGAAGTTCAGATAGAAAAATCTAATATAATTATGGTTGGTGAAACAGGTACAGGCAAAACATTGTTAGCTCGTACTTTAGCCAAATTTTTATCTGTGCCATTTTGTATTGCTGATGCTACTGTGATTACTGAAGCAGGTTATGTAGGCGAAGACGTAGAAACTATCCTTACCAGATTATTACAAGCAGCAAATTATGATGTAGCAGCAGCCGAAAGAGGTATCGTATATATAGACGAAATAGATAAAATAGCCCGCAAATCTGACAATGCGTCCATTACCAGAGATGTAAGCGGCGAAGGTGTGCAACAAGGTTTGCTAAAATTATTAGAAGGCTCGATAGTAAATGTTCCCCCAAATGGTGGTAGAAAACACCCTGACCAAAAATTAATAGCCTTGAATACCGAAAATATTTTATTTATTTGTGGTGGTGCTTTTGAAGGAATAGAACGTAAAATTTCGGCACGTCTAAATGCACGTCCAATTGGATTTGTAGGAGCAACCGAAAATAATTTTATGCCCGAAAGAGAAAACCTACTCAAATATGTATCGGCACAAGACCTCAAAAGTTTTGGCTTGATTCCTGAGTTAGTTGGTCGTCTGCCTGTAGTAGCAAGTATGGACGCATTAGACAAAGAAACTTTGCGAATGATTTTGACAGAGCCAAAAAATGCAATTACCAAACAATACAAAAAATTGTTTAGAATGGAAGGCATAGAACTTGTTTTTACAACAGATGCTCTCGATTATATTGCCGAAAAAGCCATTAATCTAAAATTAGGTGCAAGAGGTTTACGTTCTATTTGCGAAAATATTATGGGCGAAGCTATGTATGAAATGCCATCAAAACAAGGAGTAGGTAAACTTGTGATAGATGAAGAATATGTAAAAGTTCGTTTAGACCAAACAGATATGCTATATACCTTGAAAGTAGCAGCTTAAATAATTTATTTGGAGATGCCGTTATTTTTTCTTCAATAATGGAAGTTATATAGTATTAGGTAGCTCCAGCTACGTAGTAAAAAGTATAATTTTTCAACCATATTTTTGGTAAAAATGTGTATTTTAACTATAAAAACCACGTTTTATTGCTAAAAAAGTACGTAGCTGGAGCTACGTACTACAATTACGCAACTTCTATTATTGAAAAAAATTTATAGCCCAAACATTTTTTTCATTATTGTCCACAAGGCTATTTTCTGTTGTTTGTCTTCTACAAGTTCCCCTAAAGATGCAGACCATAGTATTTTTTTATTATCTTTTTCAAAAATTGCATATTTTTCACCCAATAAAAATGATGGTTTTTGGCGTGCAAAAACAACAATATAATGTAAATAAGGTAATTGAAAATTTTTATAATTTGCCAATAATATTCTTTGCACTTGCCCAAATTCTATTTTTGTAGCCTCTACCAATTTTACCAATAACTCTCTTTCTTGTGGCGAAAAAAATTCGTTTTCTAAAACAAGAAATAACACTTTGTCTGTAGAATTAGACGACAATACTACAGGTGCTTGTATAGTTTTGGTAGTTTGTTCGGCAACAATAGCCGAACTTGCTAAAATATTCTTGTCCAAAAAATATAAATTTTCGGTTATCAAGAAAGGTAAAAAGCTATAATCTTTTTCCATATCAAAAGGATAAATTTTTGCTAAGTTACGTGATTTGATAGATATTCGTTCTAAAAATAAAAAAAATAAAGAAAAATAAAAAAATAAATAGATTTTGTTTGGAAACTAAAAATATATTCCTACCTTTGTATCGTAATAAACAAAAGGGGATTTTAGCTCAGCTGGTTCAGAGCATCTGCCTTACAAGCAGAGGGTCAATGGTTCGAACCCATTAAGTCCCACAAATATTACTTAAAGATAGTAGCAAAAAATTGCTACTATCTTTTTTTTTATTAGTAGTTTATTCCTAAAAAAATTATCCTATATTAGAGTTTATGAATAATTGTTGTAGCATAGACTTTATTCGTGGATGCAGCAATTCCCACTTTGAGATATGTAACTCATTGATTATCAATGCTTATTTATTCATTATTTTTCCCATTTTAGGTAATTCATTGATTATCAACAAATTACTAAATGCAAAAAAACGAGTTAAATACTTGATTATCAATTAATTAGCCAAAGTGGGAATTGCTGTCGTGGATGCCTTAGTATGTGCAAGTTATTGATTTTCAACTACTTAAAAACAGACTAACGTCTATTATACAAATTACTCATAAACTCTATTTTATCTGTTATCCATACAAAAAATAAAATTAAGTAAGTGAACAAAATTAAGATTTACAAGTGTCAGCTACTCAATACATTCGCCTAAAGGCGAATATACGGTTGCTACGCAACTTAGATTTATTACTTATTTCTCATTTTTTAGGAAAAATAATTTTTAAAATACTGCAAAATATTCCGACAAATATTAAATTTGTAGATTAATTACCATAACCCCAAAAACAATGAGTTGGTTTACAAGACAGGAGAAAGGTATTACAACTCCAACAACCGAAAAAAAAGACAGTCCTAATGGACTTTGGTATAAAACCCCCAACGGTAATATTATACATACACGAGAATTGAAAAACAATGTCTATGTATGTCCAGAAGATAATCACCACGCAAGGATAGGCTCTAAAGAATATTTTGAAATTCTATTTGATAACAATGAATTTGAGGAAATAGCAGCTACCATGTTTGCCGCTGACCCCCTTAATTTTGTAGATAGCAAACCTTATAATCGTAGAATCAAAGAAACGCAAACAAAAAGTGGGCTAAAAGATGCTGTTCGAGCTGCAAGTGGCAAAATGAGTGGTATCCCTATTACTATAGCTTGTATGGATTTTGACTTTATCGGAGGCTCAATGGGTGCAGTAGTAGGCGAAAAAATTGCCAAAGCTATTGATTATGCACGTGCCAATAAAACGCCATTTTTGATGATTTCACGTTCAGGCGGTGCAAGAATGATGGAAGCAGGTATTTCCTTGATGCAAATGGCAAAAACATCTGCAAAATTAGCATTGCTATCTGAAGAAGGTTTGCCTTATATTTCTTTGATGACAGACCCTACTACAGGAGGTGTTACGGCTTCGTATGCTATGTTAGGAGATTTTAATATTGCCGAGCCTGAAGCATTAATAGGATTTGCTGGTCCAAGAGTTATTAGAGAAACAATCGGAAAAGACCTACCAAAAGGATTTCAAACCTCAGAATTTGTGCAAGAGCATGGATTTTTGGACTTTATTGTAGATAGAAGAATGTTAAAAAATACTTTGACAAGACTACTACAGATGTTGGCAAACTAATAGAGATTATTTGCCAAATTTTGTGTGCTTATGCATGTATAAGTAACAAGAAAAAATTAAATGATACTTAATAATTTAAGTAGGTTATATGTGTCAAAATTATTTTAACCACATAGTAACATAGATACATAGAAAAATAGAAGTTAATTAAGGTAATATAAGTGGAAAAACTGTGTAAATCTGCGTGTTCTGTGTTATCTGTGTTCAATATTTTAGCAGTAAGACGAATTTTATTACATAAACCTTACTTTAAAATTTTGATGCGGAAAACCTATAATTTAAGCAAAGTCTTTGCTAATGAACCGCAAAGTTGCTAAGTTCACAAAGAAAATAATGTAAATTTATTTTTCTTGTTACTTATAACAAATTTTGGTACTATACACATTTTTTAGCTTGTCATCTGTATTTTAAAAAATTATACGTACATATTTTAGCAAACACTAAATTTTTTCAACTTACTTAGTAGTTGAAAAAGTTTAGTGTTTTTATTTTGCAACGAGATTCTATGCTAACAATTTTATACTTTTTCCATTACATATTCTTCCAAATACATAAAATTAGGCGTAAGTTTTGCATTTTTTGTTACCAAAGCATTTGCAATAATAGCCTCTTTGTCTTCTTGTAATAAACTTGGTAATACTCTGTGAATCAAGTCATTACCAAAATCTACTGAAGCATCTCTTGGCATTTCGCAAGGCAAATTATCCACTGCCATTACGGTAATATTTTCAGCTTTGCTAAATGCCGTTTCTATCCCAAAAGTTTGTGGATTAAAATCATAAAAAGGCTCGGCTATAGTAGATGCTTGCACTGTAGTAGGAATAGAACCATTGATATCACAGGTAATATCTGCAATTACTTTGATAGTAAAATCGGGATTTTGGGTATCTTTTTTGCTAAAAAGAATAGGTGCTTGAGGATTCCAATAAGCAGTTGCTATTAAAATATCAGTTTTTTGATAAAATTTTCTAAAATCACTTTCGTATAAACTCGGATTGCTATAAAAATCTGCACCAAAATTATCATTTGTATTTTCTGAAGTTTTTTCAGTAGTTTTGCGTTTGTGGTAATCAGAAGAACGAAGTTGTGTATAAACAGGCTCTTCAAATTCTTGTTCCAAATATTGTGCGACACTTACTTTGCGAATTTTCATAGCATCTAACATTTCTATAGCTCCTTTGGTAACACGACCATTTCCTGTTAAAGCTATTTTTATAGTAGGTAATTTTACTTTTGCTAATTCTATATTCATTTCTTGGCGGTCAAACAAACTGTGTGCTGGTAGCAAATCAAATAAATTATACTTTTTGCCATACGTCAAAATTCCATTATATGCACCTACCAAACCTGCATAACGTCCAAAAGCTACTATTCTTTCGCCTGAAGTATTTTTGAGGGTTTCATAATCTATCAGAGAAATATTTTTTTCTAAAATAGCTTGCAATAAGTTTCTATTATAGGGCTGTTTTTTGATGGTATGCGAAAAAAATAAATACGTTTTTTCGGGCAATAAACTGTGAATAGGCACTTCTTTGATACCAAAAAGTATATCACAGATACGCATATCTTCTTGTACAATACAACCCTGTTCCAAATATTCCTCGTCTTTGAAACAACGAATAGCACTTGGTTGCACATAAAACCTAACATTTGGATAGATATACATAATTTCTTTGCATTGCTTAGGCGAAAATGCAGTCCGTTTGTCAGGTACTTTTTTCCCTTCTCTAATAATACCAATATTCATAAAATTAAAATAGTTTGCTTATAAATGGCGTTGTTTATGGTTTTGCAAAAGTAAGGAATAAATCAGTCTAATAAAATTTTTAGGAAAATGTTTAGCAATTTTACGACTTGCAATATTGTGCCTGCTATAGGTATGCTATATTGCAATAGAGATAGATTGGCTAAAAGTTTTGAAAGAATAACTTTTATAATTACTTGATAATCAATTATTTAACTTTATAGCCAAAAACCTAATAGAGATTATTAAAGAGTAGAAAAGTTTTTTTTTTGTTAAAAGGCAATTTTTAAAAAATTGCTACCATTTTTGCTTAGTTTTGTAACTATGTTCGCAAAATCAACCAGAAATATTATGAAAAAAAGTGTAGTGCTGGCAGGAATTTTATCTGTTTTAGTAGGATTATTTATTCACAAAGAATATAAAAAAAGCAATTTATTAGCAACTATAGAGGCAAATAAACAAAAAGAAATTACTCGGCAAAATCTCTATCGCAAAGCACAAAATACTTGGGCAGATAGTATTTTGGCTACGATGACACTTGAGCAAAAAATAGGACAACTTTTTATGCTTGCCTCGTGGTCAAATAAAGACGAAAATCATGCAAAAGAAGTAGAAAAATTAATAGAAAATCAAGCTGTTGGTGGGGTAATTTTTTTTCAGGGTAGCCCTTATAAACAAGCTGTTTTTACAAATCGGTATCAAGCTAAAGCTAAAGTTCCGTTGTGGATAGCTATAGATGGCGAATGGGGTTTGGGTATGCGTTTGGACAGTACCATTTCTTTTCCGCGTGCTATGCTTACAGGTGCTATCAAAGACGAGCAATATTTGTTTGATATGGGTGCAGAAATAGCTCGTCAATGCAAAAGATTAGGTATTCATATCAATTTTGCACCTGTGGCAGATGTCAATAGCAATGCAGCAAATCCTGTAATTGGTACACGCAGTTTTGGCGAAAATAAAGAAAATGTAGCCCGAAAAGCTATTGCGTATATGCGTGGTATGCAACAAAATGGCATTATTGCAAGTGGAAAACATTTCCCTGGGCATGGAGATACCGATGCTGATTCTCATTTTTCCCTACCAATTATCAAACACGACCTAACCAGATTACACGACATAGAATTATACCCATTCAAACGAATGATAGAAGATAGTTTGATGAGTATGATGGTGGCACACATTCACGTACCAAGTTTGGATAGTACAAAAAATTTGGCAACTACTTTATCCCCAAACGTAGTCAAAAAATTATTAATTGATAGTTTAAATTTTAAAGGCGTAATTTTTACAGATGCCCTTAATATGCAAGGAGTTGCAAAATATTACAAAGCAGGCGAAGTAGAAGTAAAGGCATTGCTGGCAGGAAATGATGTGTTATTGTACCCAGCAGACGTGCCTGTAGGCGTTGCAGCCATCAAAAAAGCTATTACAGAGGGTTTATTGACCGAAAAAGACATAGAAAAACGGGTAAGAAAAATTTTGCAAGCAAAATATTTTGTTGGATTGGCAAATTATAAACCTATAGATACCAAAAATTTATATCGAGATTTGAATATTCCAGAGGCAAATTTATTGCGTGAAAAACTCTATCAACAAGCTGTTACAGTAGTAAAAAATACGGATAATTTATTGCCTTTTGTAAAAATAGAAGGTGTAAAATTTGCTTCAGTTTCTATTGGTGCAAATAAATTTAATGATTTTCAACGCATTTTAGCCAAATATGCAAAATTTGATAACCACGTAATTGCAAAAAATGAAAGTGAAACTAATTTTGCAACTTTACAGAAAAAAGTAGAAAAAGCAGATGTAATTATTGTAGGATTACATAATATAGATGTGCATAAACCTAAAGCTGATTTTGGTATTTCGGAACAGAGCAAAAAATTTATTCAAAACCTTGAAGCTACAGGCAAAAAAATAGTAGTAGTTGTATTTGGCAATGCCTACGGTTTAAAATATTTTGACAAATCTAATTATTTGGTTTGTGCTTACGAAGATGATAACATGATGCGAAAAGCAGTGCCACAAGTAATTTTTGGTGCAATTAGCAACCATGCTATTCTTCCTGTTTCTGCCTCAGCAACTATTAAGGAAGGTGCAGGACAATTAATGCCTTCCCTAAAACGATTGCAATATTCAGACATTCCCGAAAATGTAGGTATGAACTCGGCTATGTTGCAACGCATAGACACGATTGCAGAGTTTGCTATTAGCCAAGGTGCAACGCCAGGTTGTCAAGTATTGGTGGCAAAAGATGGCAAAGTTATTTTTAGTCGTAATTATGGCACTTTGCGTTATAACGCAGATAATCAAGCAGTTAGTGATGAAACTTTATACGATTTGGCTTCAGTTACCAAAGTTTCGGCAACAATGCAAGCCATTATGTTATTGACTGAAGAAGGCAAAATAGATATTAACGAAAAAGTTTCTACTTATTTGCCCGAACTCAAAGGCACGAATAAAGAAAATACCAAAATTTTTGATATTCTTACACACACCGCAGGTTTGGCTGCTGGCGACCCTCTTTGGACTCGTACAAAATTTAGGAATTGGCAAAGTGAGCAATATCTTTCCAATATCTCAAAAGATTCGTTTTCGATAAAACTTGCCGAAAATTTGTATGCAAATGATGCAATGAAAGACCACGTTTGGCAATGGATTATAGAACACAAATTGCAAGAAAGTAAACGCAATGCAGATGGTACTTTTCGTTACCAATATACAGATGTAGGTTTTTATATGTTGCAAAAATTGGTAGAAAAAGTAGGTAACAAAACCTTAGATGCTTATACAAATCAATATTTTTATGAGCCTTTAGGTTTAAATATGTGTTATTTGCCTGCACAAAATTATAATACTAAAGATATTGCACCAACCGAAAAAGACAATTATTTTCGCAAAACCGAAGTGCAAGGAGATGTTCATGACCCAGATGCTGCCTTGATGGGTGGCGTAGCAGGACACGCAGGCGTATTTTCTACAGCAAATGATTTGGCAGTGCTTATGCAAATGAATTTGCAAAAAGGCGAATATGGTGGCAGACGTTATTTTCAAAATGATTCGACCATCGAATTTTTTGCATTCAATAGACAAAATGAAAGATGCAGACGTGGATTAGGTTGGGACAAGCCAAAACTAAGTTCGGGAGGTTTATGTTCCAAATTCTGTTCTCCAAAAACTTTTGGACATACAGGTTTTACAGGTACAGCAGTTTGGGTAGACCCTACTTACAACTTAATTTATGTTTTTTTGGCAAATAGGTCATATCCAAATGGTAACAATCGGAAACTTAACCACTTAGGGATTCGAAATTTGATTCACAATACAGTTTATGAGTCTATGGGCTTTAAGTCGCAATATGTTTATTTGGAAAAAACAGTACACAAAACAAGCAAAAAGAAAAAAACTCGTAGAAAATAAAATCACATACTTTCCAAGTTTTAAAAACTTGGAAAGTATGGATAATCAAAAACTTGCAAACTATTTATATTTAAGAATTTGCATCAAATAGCTACCATAACCACTTTTTAACAATGGTTGTGCTATTGTTTCGAGTTGTTCTGCGTTGATAAATTTCATACGATAGGCTACTTCTTCTATACAGCCAATTTTTAGTCCTTGTCTTTCCTCTATTACCTGCACAAATTGCGATGCTTGCATCAAAGACGGAAATGTACCTGTATCCAACCACGCAGTTCCACGTTGCAAAACACTTACCCGCAGTTTTCCTGCTTCTAAATATGCTTTATTTACATCTGTAATTTCGTACTCACCACGTGGCGAAGGTTGTATATGATGAGCAATATCTATTACCGAATTATCATAAAAATATAAACCAGGTACCGCATAATTTGATTTTGGTGCTTGTGGTTTTTCTTCTATGGAAATTGCTTTTTTATTGGTATCAAATTCTACTACGCCATATCTTTCAGGGTCTTGCACGTGATAAGCAAATACAATACCACCATCAGGATTATTAGACTGTTGCAAAGTTTGACTCATTCCAGCCCCATAAAAAATATTATCTCCTAATACTAAAGCTACTTTGTCCTTGCCAATAAATTCTTTACCAATTACAAAAGCCTGTGCCAAACCATTAGGAACAGCTTGTTCTGCATAGCTAAACTTGCAACCAAGTTGTCTGCCATCTCCTAAAAGTCGTTGAAAATTTGGTAAATCTTGTGGAGTTGAAATAATCAAAACCTCGTTTATTCCTGCCAACATAAGCACCGACAAGGGATAATAAATCATAGGTTTGTCATAAACAGGCAATAATTGCTTACTCATTGCCAAAGTTAGGGGGTGCAATCGTGTGCCTGAGCCACCTGCAAGGATAATGCCTTTCATAAAAAATAGTTTTATTTTGGCAAAAGTAGATAAAAATATAAAAACTTGCTGGATTTTTCTAAAATTTGTGTATAAATTTTAAAAACCCAGCAAGTTAAATTAACAAGCCAAATTAATAAGCAATTAATAAGCTCTTGCAAATAAAACTCTTTCTTTAGAAACTTTGCCTGTCAAAATACATTTGCCTTCTTCTTGTGCATTATCCAATGGAATACAACGAATTGTAGCTTTTGTTTCCTCTTTTATTTTGTCTGCGGTTTCGGTAGTTCCGTCCCAATGTGCAGCAATAAATCCACCTTTGGTATCCAAAAGTTCTTTAAATTCTTCGTAAGAATCTGTTTTGGTAATATGCAAATTTCTGTAAGCTAAGGCTTTATTGTAAATATTTTGCTGAATTTCCTGCAACAAATTAGTAATATACGTTGCTAAATTGTCTTGCGAAACCGTTGTTTTTTCTTTAGTATCTCTACGTGCAATTTCAATCGTATTATTTTCGACATCTCTTGCCCCAATCGCCAAACGTATAGGCACTCCTTTCAATTCCCATTCTGCAAACTTAAACCCTGGTTTTTGGGTATCTCTGTCATCTAATTTGACCGAAATTCCTGCTTTTTTCAATGTTTTTTGCAATTCTGTTGCTTTTTCAAACATAGATTTTTCTTCGCCTTTTGGAATTGGTACAATTACCACGTGAAACGGTGCTAAATTAGGAGGCAACACCAAACCTTCATCATCAGAATGTGCCATAATCAAGCCACCAATCAATCGGGTACTTACGCCCCAAGACGTTGCCCACGCATATTCTTGTTGGTTATTGCGATTGACAAATTTTACATCAAAAGCCTTTGCAAAATTCTGCCCCAAAAAGTGTGAAGTTCCTGCTTGCAATGCCTTTCCGTCTTGCATCATTGCCTCAATACAATAGGTATCTATAGCCCCTGCAAATCTTTCATGTGCTGGTTTTACGCCTTTTACGACAGGCATTGCCATATAATTTTCGGCAAATTCGGCATAAACTTCGAGCATTTGTTTGGTTTCGGCAACGGCTTCGTCTGAACTTGCGTGTGCGGTATGTCCTTCTTGCCACAAAAATTCGGCTGTTCTTAAAAATAATCTTGTCCGCATTTCCCAACGAACTACATTTGCCCATTGGTTAATCAAAATAGGCAAATCTCTATAAGATTGCACCCAACCTTTGTAGGTATTCCAAATTACAGTTTCTGAAGTAGGTCTGATAATCAATTCTTCTTCCAATTTTGCATTTGGGTCTACCATCAAAGTTCCTTTTTTATCAGGATTTGCTTTTAGTCTATAATGTGTTACAACGGCACATTCTTTGGCAAACCCTTCGGCGTGTCCTTCTTCTTGTTCGAGAAAACTTTTTGGCACAAACAACGGAAAATACGCATTTACGTGCCCCGTATCTTTAAACATTTTGTCTAAAACTTGTTGCATTTTTTCCCAAATAGCATAGCCATACGGTTTGATAACCATACAACCTCTGACCGCAGAATTTTCGGCTAAATCTGCACGTTTTACTAATTCATTGTACCATGCGGAATAATCTTCGCTTCTTTTTGGTAGTTTTTCGTTGCCCACAGTTAATAAGTTTAGGTTTATTTGCAAATGTAAAGAAAATACTTTTGATTACAAGGCAGCAAAGATTTTGTTTTATAATTTTTGTGTGTATAAAATAAAAACCACCTTTGCTCGAAGTCCATTCTATCAAAAAGTAAAAATAATTGTTCTTTTTTGTATATTCCCTAAAAAATTATTCTACTTTTGTGAACTTTTATTTTTTTTGATATATTCTCATACACTATGCTCAATTATTATAAACCCTCTGGTGCATTTTCGCCATTATCTTTTGGCTATGTTTTGGCAATTTCTTTGCTTGTCGCACCAATTTTAGGCTTAGCCTACTCGTATGCTATTTGGTATATTCCATTTATCTATATCCGTTTCTTTTTAACTTTAGGATTTGGTTTTGCAATAGGTTTTTTAACCAATAATGTTGTTGTAAAATATGGAAAGGTTAGGAATAGTGTTTTGGCAATTATCTTTAGTATTTTTATTTCTTTGGTTGCTATCTATTTTAGTTGGGCAGTTTGGTTAGATTTGATAATCAATGCAGGCGAAAGTTATGGCAACGAAAAATTAGGAATTACCGTCAGTAACATTGAATTTTTGCAGGTATTTTCCTTAGCAGGTCAGCCAAGTGTGCTATTTAGTTTGATGCAAGAAGTAAACCAAGTAGGTAGTATTACCATCAAAACTATTACCATTAGTGGCATATTTTTATCTATTATTTGGCTTATCGAAGCCTTAATGGTAATTGGGTTAGCAATTTTTATGTCCACTACACAATCTAAAAAACCATTTTGTGAAAGAACAGGGCAATGGTTTACAGAAACTATCTTACCAGCTACCGAATTAATAGAAGACAAAGACAAAATGCGTGCTGATTTGGAAAAAGCTGTACCAAGTGTATTTGATAATTTGGTAAAAAATCAAGAAATAGCTACCCAAAGTCATAGTATTTTCAGTTTGTATAGTTCTGAAAATGGCGAAAATTACCTTTCTATCGAAAATAAAGTAGCAAAAATAGATGACAAAGGCAAAACAGATTTTGATACAGAGGAATTTATCCAATACATAGGCTTGTCCGAAAAAATGACCAAAACACTACTCGAAAAATTACCAATGTAATTTTTGTATGCTTGAGTGTCTGTAAAAAAAAATAGATAATTCGTATAACTTTACCATAAAAATTTAGATATTTGCATTTAGCTTGTAATATTTTGTACCTACAAGCTAAATCTATCGAAAAGATATAAATTTATAATCTACGTTTTATACATAAATTAGATTATATCACATTTACAAAAAAATATGATTCATTCCTTAGCTTCTGTACATCCAAACGCCAAAATAGGCACAAATGTGCATATTTCCCCATTTGTTACCATCGAAGAAGATGTTATCATTGGAGATAACACGTGGATAGGTTCTAATGCTGTTATTTGCAACGGTGCAAGAATTGGTAAAAATTGTCAAATCCATGTAGGAGCAGTTATTTCCAATATTCCACAAGACCTAAAATTTAAAGGCGAAATTACTACCGCAGAAATAGGAGATAATACGGTTATCCGCGAATATGTTACCATCAATCGTGGAACTACAGACCGTTATAAAACAACTATTGGCGAAAATTCACTCATTATGGCGTATGTCCATATTGCTCATGATTGCATTATTGGCAATCATTGTATTTTAGTTAATTCCGTACAATTAGCAGGACATGTGGTAATAGACGATTTTGCTGTAATTGGTGGCACAAGTGCCATTTTACAATTTATTCACATTGGTAAACATACCATGATAGCAGGAGGCTCTTTAGTACGAAAAGATGTACCACCTTACACAAGAGCAGCCCATGAACCTATTGCATATAGCGGATTAAATCTTATTGGATTACGCAGGCGAGGATTTAGCACCGACAAAATAGGCGAATTGCAAGAAATTTATAGACATATCTATATGAATGGTACAAATACTTCGGAAGCATTGAAAATAATAGAAACCGAACTCCCACCAAGTACCGAAAGAGACGAAATTATAGAATTTATACGCCAATCTAAAAAAGGAATTATGCGAGGAAATGCAAAAACCCTTACAGATGATATGAGTTTATAATAAAAAAATACAGTAACGCAAAATTACAATAACCTAAAAAATTTAAAAGTCTTATCAACATATCTCACGAAATTATTGATAAGACTTTGTTCATTTAGTATAATAAAGTTATTGCAAAAATCTATACTAATTTTAGCCAATTTCTACAGTTACATCTTCTGTTAATGGGTGCGACATACAAGTAAGTACATAACCTTGTTGTATTTCTTTCTCGGATAAACCATCACAATCGTCCATTTTTATTTTGCCAGACGTACATTTTCCACGACAGGCAGTACACAAACCACTTTGACACGAATAAGGCATATCAATACCTGCATCTAAAGCAGCCTCCAAAATAGTTGATTTAGGAGAAACATTTACTTGATAACTTTGCCCATCTAATAAAACTGTTACAGATTGTGTACTTAGCGAATTTGCCAAAGTAGCTTTTGCTTGTTTTTGTTCATCTGTTGCAACAACAGTAAAACTTTCTTTGAAGATTTTATCTTTAGGAACTTGTAATTTTTGTAGTCCTTCTTGTACTTCAGCCATCATTGCCTCAATGCCACACAAATAATATTCGGTATTTGATTTTTCCCATTTTGGCAATAAATTTAAGACATTAACCGTCAATACTTTATCTATTCTGCCTTTAAAACCATTCCAACTATTGGCTGGCTGACTGAGTATATGCACTACTTTGAGTTTTTCGCTATATTTATGTAGCAATTCGTCCAATTGTTGTTTAAAAATAATACTATTTTCATTCCGATTGCCGTATATTAACGAAACTATACTATTTGGCTCACCTGCTAAAATAGTTTTAGCCATCGACAACAAAGGCGTAATGCCACTGCCTGTTGCAAACAAGACTACATGGCGTTTGTTATTTTTATTAGGCTCTACCACAAAATTTCCCATAGGCTCAAGAAAATCTATTTTATCGCCAACTTTTATTTGGTTGCAAATAAAATTAGAGGCAAGTCCATTTGCTACTTTTTTTACAGTGATAGCCATAGATTCATCTACAGTTGGTGAAGAACTTAGCGAATAAGAACGGCGGATTTTTTCGCCTCCAATAGAAAGTATTAGTGTTAAAAATTGCCCAGATTGGTACTTGATACGAGAAAAAAGTGGATTTTTTAGTACAATAGTTACAGCATCAGAAGTTTCTTTAATTACTTCTTTTACTTTAAGGTCATACGTTTTACTCATTATATTTTGGTTTTTGGTTTTAGGCTACAAATATAGTTTTTTATTAACATTGTAAAAACTTTTTGTGAAGACTTCAGGTTTTTTATTTTTGTATGTAGTTAACCCTTAACAACCCATTATTTAGCCATATTTCCAAAATTCCAAATTAATATGTATGGATTTTTGGGGCTGCAAAAAAAGACCAAAAAAATTTTCTTAGTTTTCACTAAGAACTTTCTAAAATTATAAGCTGTCGCAACCATGATAGCATTAAAGGCATCCCCTGTGGCACCTTTCAAATACGAAACTTGCATACGAAAATCTTTCTTAAGGCGGTATGCCACCCAGCGGTATGCCACCCAAACGAACTCAGATTAAACTCTCTTTCACTTTTTCATCAGAAAGGTTATAGAGTTGTTGGAGGATAAGTAGTCCAACCATCAGGCGAATGGGTTTAGAAGGAGTACCTGTAGAGGAATACAGAAGGGCAAAATGGCTTTCCAAGCCCTGCCAATCGAGTTGATTGCCCAAATGAATTAACTCATCGTGATGGAGGTTGATAAAAGATGCCAACAAAGGGCGAAAAGCTCCATTTGGGGCGTAGTTTGAATTGGGGATTTGCCTAACATAGACCAAAAAACTAAGAAAAATCTGCAAGGTTTTCATACAAAAATACGAATTGTTGCAGATTTATTCAACTATTTGCAATACTTTTTTGCCCTTAGATAGGCTAAAAACAAAGATTTTTGACTTGTTAAGGACTGATTATTTAGCAAATCTTTTATGGTAAGTATCTGTTAATAATTCTCCGTATGGAATTTCCATACTACAATCTTTTCCTGCCTCAAACCAATGTGTTCCCAAAGAATTTTTTAGTAGGTGCATATCTTGTGCAGGCATAAAACCTTGCAAAATGGCAAATTGTACTTTTTTATTTGCGTTTTCGCATCTATCTACCACAATAAAACAATGACCAGGGCTTCCTCCTTTTATAAATACATCTCCAATTTGTATATCTTTGCTATTACCTACTGTTTTTAGTTCTTTTTGCAAAGACAACGTGCTTGCATACATATACACCAATTCCAAATATTTTTCAAAAGTAGCTTGACTATTATCGGCTTCTGCGGTTTTTGCCCAGCTATTGCTTGCAACAACAAAACGGTTTCCTGCTGCATAACTTGTATAGTCGCAAAGAAAACCACTTACAAAGTGAAATGCTATAGCATCTTTTTGGTCGTTGGCATACAAATATCTTGCCCGCAAGTTCATTACGGCATCTGCACATTGTAATAAATCCTTTTTGCCAATCGGCAAATCTACCACTGCAAATGCGGAGGTATTGGTATTAGCTACATAACCTTCATAGGTTAATACATTTGTACCTATTTTTTTTAGGGGTAAATTTTGTAAATAATTTGCAAAACTATTTTTGGGCGTAACTGTACGCACAAAACCTGCGGGAAGTGCCAAATTTTTAATAGTGGTTTGGCTATGGGCAGTTTTTATGTTAGTATCATTACTTGTATGATTATTTGTATCATTACTTGTATGAATACTTGTATATTGGGTTTTGTATAGCATTTTCATTCCAAAACCAATAAATATTGCAAGAGAAATAAGTCCTGCTAAAATAGAAACTCGCATAGTGATAAGATTAATGTATGATAATTTTATGAATAGGCAAATAACTAAAATGTTTTTATTATTGCAAATTTATTTCTAAAATCTATAGACATTATTAAGGTTTGTAGCATAGACTTTAGTCGGGACACCTTAGTCTATGCTACAGAATTTCATAATCTATTATCTTTAATTTATTTTTTTTCCATAATTTTTACGCCTACAGCTACTATTTCGGGCAGTGTGTCAAGTCGCATTTGTTGTTTTAGTTTGAGAGTATAATCACCTGCGGTTGGAAAATGGTAGTTTTCTAATAGCAAAAAATCGTGGTCATACATATCACCAAGCCCTGTGCCATAGGGTTCTCCTGTTTTTGGATTCAACAAATTATTATCCATTTGCTTACTTAATAATACTTTGCCAGAAGCATCAAGCAATTCATAGTTTACAAAAATATTGTAATATGGGTAGCGTAATGTATTGCGAATAGTATAGGATAAGGTATAAAACTTTGTCTGTTCTGTTATCTTGAAGGGAAAACTTGCCACAGAATCCACTATCCATTCTTTTTTAGGGAGTGTTTTATAACCTTCATAGGTATAATCTTTGCCACAAGCAAGCAATAAGCAAGTACAAAATGCAAATAAAAATATTTTTTTCACTACAAAAAATGTTTAAAGAATAAGACAAAATAAAAGCACATTCGCATGTAGGCAAAACTGCCTAAATGAGTCTGTTGATTAGCAGAAACTTGTACGACTTATAAAAAACAAAATATAACTTATTGATTAACAATTAATTACATAATATCTGTATATATATCGTAATAAGATTTACTATTTTCTGTAACAAAGATAAAAAAAACTTAGAAATATTTTTACTTTCCAAAAACTTATAAGTTTTTTGCGTATAAGTAAGTAATCTACACAATTTACATGAACTAATATACACTTGCTATGCAACTCACATTGCTTATTATAATATCTTATTAATGCTACAAAAAATATTTTTTTAGCATATTTTAGTACCTTGCATCTTTCTTAGACGTATTTTTATGCTTATAACCAACAGTCTTACCCTAAAATTTACTATTGTGGTAGCATCTATTTTGCTGATGTTGTCTGGTAGTTTTCTTTATTTTTATAATTCTTTTCGCAACAAGGAATATGATTCGCAGTTGGAGGAAAAAGTCCGTCTAATTTCTACCATTCTTATCAAAAAAGACACTGTAGATGATGATTTGGTGCAACTGATTAACACAAACTCGTTGAATCGTCTTTTCCAAGAAAAAATAACGATATTTAATGACAAAAATCAACTTATCTACACTACTAATAATCTTATTGCCAATGGTATAAATGATTCTATTTTACAACAAATAAGAATCGCAGAAAAGCTTATTTTTAGAATGAAAGAAAGAGAAGCTGTTGGCATTTTGCATAAAGGCAAAATGCAAAACTATGTAATTACTATTTCGGCAAAAGATATTCACGGATTTAATGAATTACAAAATTTATTGATGTCTTTGTTGTTTGCCAATTTGTTGGGCTTGTTGATTGTAATTGTTGCAGGTTGGATTTTTGCTCGCCAAGCCTTAGAACCCATTGCCGAAATAGTGCGACAGGTCAAGCATATTACACCAACCCAAATGGAATATCGACTCAATGAGGGCAATAAAAAAGACGAAATTGCAAAATTAGCAATGACTTTTAATGAAATGCTCGACAAATTGCACTATGCCTACGAAATGAAAAAAACTTTTGTTGCTAATGCCTCTCATGAGCTTCGAACACCACTTACCAATATGCTCGGAACTTTGGAAACCTCCTATTTGTATGACAAAGAGGTGGATAAATATAAGGCAAGTATTGCTTCTGCCATCGAAGAAATCAAAGAATTGATAGATTTGACCAATGAATTGCTAAAACTTACTAAATTTGATACCGAAAATGATTTGCCATCACCTCCACGTCCTGTCCGTTTAGACGAAATTGTTTTGCAGATTATTGGCGAGGCAAAAAGAAAATATCCACAACAAAAAATAGACATAGAGTTTATTATGCCAGATGATTCTGATGGTATGGTAGTGTTAGGAACTCCACATTTGTTTAAAACTGCTTTGTTTAATGTGGTAGATAATGCCTGTAAATATGCCAATAACAAGCCTGTAGAAATTGCCTTATGGTCTGAAAATCAAGGTACAATAAAATTTAAAGTAGTAGATAATGGAATTGGAATTTCGGAGGAGGAAATTCGTTATATCATTAATCCAATGTATAGAGGTAGTAATTCCAAAGGAATTTTGGGTTTTGGCGTTGGCTTGTCGCTAACCAAAACTATTTTAGAAAAATACAATGCAAAGTTTTATATAGATTCGGAATTAGATGAGGGAACAAAAGTTACGATTATTTTTCCACAATTAAAACCAACTAAGTAAGAATACGAGTGCCATTTTTAAACTTTCCAAATATTTAAGACTTGGAAAGTTAAAAAATGGCACTCGTATTGAAATTTATGTACTAAAAAAAAGACGTTATTAAAGTCTATGCTACAGAATTTAATAATCTATAAAATAACTTAATGAAAATTTTAAATATTTTCATTAGCTTTACTAAAAAATTATTTCCTTATGATAACCTTAGACCAACTAAATCCAAATCAAATTTATTCTTATGCTGATTATTTGACTTGGCAATTTTCGGAAAGAATAGAATTATTAAAAGGCTACATTCGTCAAATGGCTGCCCCAAATAGATTTCATCAAACTTTGTCTATTAATTTGGCAACACAAATAGCTTATGCTTTCAAGGGACAGCCTTGTCGTGTTTTTGCTGCACCTTTTGATGTAAAATTAGTCAAAAACCCACAAGGCAAAACAGACAAAGAGATTTATAGTATTGTGCAACCCGATATTTGTGTGATTTGTGATAGGACAAAGTTAGACAAGCAAGGTTGTTTAGGTTCTCCCGATTGGATTATTGAAATAGTCTCAGAAAGTACCGCAAAAACAGACATAAAAGATAAATTTGAGTTATACGAAGAAAATGGCGTATTAGAATATTGGATTGTCCGCCCAACAGAAAATAGTATAGAAAGATTTTTTTTAGAAAACGAAAAGTATGTTTACAAAGGAACTTTTGTAAAAGAAGATATAATTTCTCCTATTTTATTTCCTGAATTGGTGATAAAATTGGAGGAAATTTTTGAGGAATAGCTGCCTCAAAATTGTTCGTATTGAAGCATTTGTAATAAATTATTTGTAACTTTGTAACAAATTAATAAAGCTATGATAAAAAGACCTTTTGAACAATGGCTGTCTGAAGATGTAGAAATAGAATTTGGTATTAATCAACTTAATTCTCTACAAAGTTTAGCAAAATGGCTTGAAGTACAATCCAATATGCCACTTAGTGATGCTGTGGAAACTCTGCGTAATAGCCTGCTTGATAATGTAACTACTTGGAATGAAGATGAGCTAAAAATGCTTTTTATTGCACCATTTTTAATTCATTTTGGTTTTAATAACCCACCTCACTACCGTATTTTTACCCAACGTCTTTTTACTTTAACAACGCCAACCGTTGAAGCATCAGGCAAAATAGAATGGTTAATTGCCTTAGGAAAACAAACTCCTAAAAAACCTTTTTTCTTTTTGCAAGAATATAAACCTGAAAAAAATTCGGGCAATGACCCTTTGGGACAGTTGCTAATTGCGATGGTTGATGTGCAAACTCTCAACGAAAATCCTACAAAACCTTTATATGGTTGCTATATTATTGGTAGATTTTGGTTTTTTGTGGTTTTAGAAGATAAACAATATGGCGTAAGTAGGGCTTATGATGCCACACAAATAGATGATTTAACGGCAATGGTAGAGATTTTGCAAAAAATAAAGATAAATATTCATAAAGAATTGGGATTGGAATTGCCGAAATAGATTTTTTTTGCAAAAATAGCCCTAACTTTCGCTAAGGCTATTGTTTATTTTTAACTTTCCAAATAGTTTACAGTTTCTGCTAAAAAAATATAACTTTGCCCTAATATTTCTGTTACATCTGTTTCTGTAAATTCGCTATCTGGGTCATAATCAGAGGCTTGGCGTTTTTCAAATAGCTTTTTTACAAACTTACCTAATTCCAAAGGAAAAACTTGTGTTTGGATAAAATATTCATAAAATTTACTCTGTGCACCTTGATGAGTTTTAGTGAAAATCTCTTTTTCAAAAAGTAAGGCTTGTATGCAATCATAAACCGCATAATAACTGCGATTAATTACACCTGCCCATCGTTGCCCAGCTAATAAAACTTCTGCATCTTGCAAACAGTCTTTTGCTTTGGCTATATATTTTTGCGTTTCTTCCTTCATATTTCTATTCCTTCTTTACGTACATAAAATAACAATGGACTTTTTTCAGTTTCAAATTTTTGCTTACTCATCGGCAAAAAGGATATATCTATTTTACAAACTAATAATAATTGAAAAATAGCATCTGTTATATTGTCTATTTCTTTATTGAGAGAAATTTTTTCATCTTTCAAAACCACTAAAAAATCTATATCCGAATTTTGCGTAGCAGTTCCACGTGAGTACGAACCATACAAAATGATTTTGTATAGTCTTTCTTGATACAGATTTTGTAATTGTTCTTTAAACTTATTGATAAGTTCTTTTAACTTGTGATTTTCCAACATATTACATAAAGTTTTACACAATTTAGAATAAATTACTCATTCTTACAATTTTTTGGATAATTTTACAAAAAAATAGCCCTAACTTTCGCTAAGGCTATGGTAACTGTTTAGTATTACTTTTTTAGTTTCTGCACTCGATGTATAATAATTTGACAGTTAGCAAACTAATAGAGACTTATCGAGAATCACGATGTAAAGGTAGGAAAATAAATTAATATTCAATACATTTGCGTAATATTTTTTTATATTCTAAAAAACTGATGCTAAGTTATATACAATTTGAAAATCTATTAAGTTCCCAACGTATGAATAGGTATTTGGTAGCTTGTCATGGTAATACTCAAAAAACATTAAGCCTTTATAGGCTTAACTTACAATTATCTCAAACTTTATTTGGGGTTATTTCTTTATTTGAAGTTGTACTAAGAAATAAAATTAATAGTCAGTATAAATTAGGAAATGAAAATTGGTTGATTAGTGGTTTTTTACATAGACCCTCTGCAAATTGTAATAAATCAATACAAAAAATAGATGAAGCAATACAAAAATTACAAGACGATAATAAATCTATCACAAATGATGATGTACTTTCAAAGCTTTCTTTTAGCTTCTGGAAGATGTTATTTGCACAAAAACAATTTATAGCTGGTGGCAATAACTTATTGCGAATATTTACAAGATGTCCGTCAAATATTACATATACTGAAATTTATAGTAAACTCGACAGCATAGGCTTATTACGCAACCGTATTGCCCATCACGAACCCATTTGTTTTGCTAATACTGTAATTTCAACTCAAATAACAGAAAAAGTCTATAAAAATATTGTAAAATTAGTAAGATGGATGGGTATCAACCCACAAGAATTATTTGAGGGATATGATGATATTCCTTTATATTTGCAGAAAATAAACGACCTAAATAACTTTATGAAAGCTAACGAAATACGCAAAACCTTCTTAGATTTTTTTGCATCTAAGCAGCATTTAATCGTACCATCTGCACCGATTGTGCCTAAAAATGATAGTACCTTAATGTTTATCAATTCGGGTATGGCTCCGTTCAAAGATTTTTTCTTGGGCAATGGAAATCCGCCTTCCAAACGCATTGCCGATACGCAAAAATGTTTGCGAGTTTCAGGCAAGCACAATGACCTCGAAGATGTAGGCATTGACACCTATCACCACACACTTTTTGAGATGTTGGGAAATTGGTCTTTTGGCGACTATTTCAAGCAAGATGCCATTACTTGGGCGTGGGAATTATTGACCGAAATTTACAAATTGCCAAAAGACAGATTATATGTTTCGGTTTTTGGTGGCGACAAAACAGATGGTTTAGAGCCTGATAATAAGGCTTTTGCAATTTGGGAAAAAATCTTGGGTGGCAAAGATAGAATTTTGTACGGCTCGAAAAAAGATAATTTTTGGGAAATGGGCGAAACAGGTCCTTGTGGTTGCTGTTCAGAAATTCACATAGATTTGCGACCAGACGAAGAACGTAAACAAGTTTCGGGTTATGATTTGGTAAATAATGACCACCCACAAGTTATCGAAATTTGGAATAATGTATTTATGGAATTTGAACGGAAGGCAGATAAAAGTCTTGTCAAATTGCCCGCAAAACACGTAGATACAGGAATGGGTTTTGAAAGATTGGTACGTGCCATTCAAAACAAAACTTCCAATTATGATACCGATATTTTTACGCCAACTTTGGCAATTATCGAAGCACTTTCGGGCTTAAAATATGGACAAAATGAGCCTACGGATATTGCTATGCGGGTTATTGCAGACCATATTCGTGCTATTGCCTTCACGATTGCAGATGGACAATTACCGTCTAACGTGAAACAAGGTTATGTAATTCGTCGAATTTTGCGTAGAGCTGTGCGTTATGGTTATAGCAAATTGAATTTGAAAGAACCGTTTTTGGTGAAATTGATACCAAATTTAGCGGAGCAATTTGCAGATGTTTTCCCAGAATTGAAAGCACAACAGGAGTTTGTTAGTCGTGTGATTTTGGAGGAGGAAACTTCGTTTTTGCGTACCTTAGAAAATGGTTTGCGTTTGTTTGAGGCTATCAAACCGACTGTAAAAAACAATATGATTGAGGGAAAAGTTGTATTTGAGTTGTACGATACTTTTGGTTTTCCGTTGGATTTAACGGCTTTGATTGCAAGAGAAAACGGAATGTCGATAGACGAAGCAGGTTTTAATGTTTTGATGCAAGAGCAAAAAGACAGGTCAAGACAAGCTACAAAAGTGGAAAAAGGAGATTGGATTGTACTTGATGAGGAGTTTGAAAAAACGGAATTTATCGGTTACGAATACCAAGAATGTAACACTAAAATTGTGAAATACAGAGAGGTGAAAGATGCCAAACAAAGCTATTTCCAAATTGTATTAGAAAAAACTCCGTTTTATGCAGAAAGTGGCGGACAAGTGGGAGATAAAGGAACTTTATCAGTTATCAGTCATCAAGGAACAGTTACGTTGAATGTTTTTGATACGAAAAAAGAAAATGATTTGATTGTGCATTTGGTTGTTAAGAACAAGGAAACAGCAGACTTTCCAAGTCTTAAAGACTTGGAAAGTTTACAAGTGAAAGCAAAAATAGATACAAACCGCAGAAGTTTAACCGAAAATAACCATAGTGCAACACACTTAGCACACGCAGCTTTGCGTCAAGTGTTGGGAACTCACGTTGCTCAAAAAGGTAGTTTAGTAAATGACGAAGTTTTGCGTTTTGACTTTTCGCACTTTGCAAAAGTTACCGATGAAGAATTGGCAAAAGTTGAAACTATTGTAAATCAAAAGATTAGAGAAAATATTGCCCTCGAAGAACGTAGAAATGTGCCGATTGAAGAAGCTAAAAATTTGGGTGCAATGGCTTTATTTGGCGAAAAATACGGTGATTTTGTTCGTGTGATTACTTTTGACAAAAATTATTCTGTTGAGTTGTGTGGTGGTACTCACGTGCCAAATACAGGCAAAATTGGTGCTTTCAAATTTATTGCAGAAAGTTCGGTAGCTGCGGGTGTAAGGCGTATTGAGGCTGTAACATCAACCAAAGCAGAGGAATTAGTCAATGCAAAATTGAAAGTTGTTGATGATTTGGTGGAATTGCTAAAAAATCCGAAAGATATTGTAAAAACTGTAAGCAATTTGTTAGACGAGAAAGCGGAGTTGCAAAAGCAAATTGAAAAGTTCTGCAATAAAGAACTTTTAATAATTAAAAAGGAAATTATAGGTAAAGTGAAACCTATTAACTCTCTTAATTTCTTAGCGGAAAAAGTAGAGGTGTCAAACCGTGATGACCTTAGAAAATTATCTTTTGACTTAGAGAAAGAAGTTGAAAACTTATTTTCTGTACTTGTGGCAAACATTGGAGGTACACCACATATTGCTGTTCTCATTTCAAAAAGTTTATTAGAAAATGAGGAATTAAATGCTATAAAAATAACAAAAGAGTTAGCAAAAATAGTAAATGGTGGTGGTGGTGGACAACCATTTTTTGCAACAGCAGCAGGAAAAGACACAAGTAAACTACATCTTGTATTGGAGAATGCTGAAAAAATTGCAAATAATCCTGATTATACTGTATCAATAAATACTTCTGCAATTAACGAAATGCCTATACCTAAAAAGAATAGCCCTGCAAAAAATCTAATTTTTGAGGGAAAAGGCACTGATATTTTACTTATTCGGTCTCGGATAAGAGAATTATCTGAATTATGTAAAGAAGTTGCCAATAAAAATTCTAAGGTTTTTGATGTGAATGATATAAGGTTTATGTTTTTTTACCGTTGTATTATAGAAACATATTCTGCTGATTTTGCAATAAACTCTTCTTATGATATTTGGGATAATATAAATAAACAGGTTATTCCTCAAAGTTTGGTACATCTTAAAGATTTATTGTTATCTTCAGATTTTGATTTTGATTTTGAGGCGCATTATAATAACAATATTAAATTTCTGTTATTTTTAACTTTCTATATCGAATTAGAGGAGTTGATAACTAAATTATATATTGCCTATTATTCAAAAAGTGCAGAACCAGAAGTTATGTCTAATGGTATTGTAAAAATTAGTACAGGCAATCAAGAACATTATCATTTATTTGATGGACTTAGATATAGTCGTAATACAATACATAATCTTGGTTCTCACGAAAAATTACCCAAAGAGCTGTATTTAAAGGACTTGGATATAACTTTTTCTTTTAGGGAGGGAGAAAATTTAACTTGGCTTGTTGGTACTCAACTTTTTGATGTGTTGAAATATTTGATAAAAGTTGTTGACGAAATCATATCTTCTGAAACAATAAAAAAATTACCTTTTATTGAAGATAGATTTGCAAAATCAACACTTATTAAAAAATAGTTAAATATTTAGTGTATTGTAAACGATTTAAATCTTTCAATACACTAAAAAACTATAAAAATCACTTTGCGTACTGTTGCTTTTGAACTCAAAAATCAGGTAGAAAACTTGTTTTTGGTTTTGGCTTCCGACATTGCAGGAAAACCACAAATTGCGGTAATGATTGCCGAAAACTTGGTACAAGACAAAGGTTTACACGCAGGAAATATCATCAAGGAACTTGCCAAAGAAATTAAAGGCGGCGGCGGACAAGCATTTTTTGCTACCGCAGGCGGAAATGATGTGAGTGGATTGGGGAAAGTGGTGGAGAAAGGGAAAGGGTTGGTGTAAAAGCACAATACCTAACAGTTCTTAGAGAACTGTTAGGCATTTTCAAGGACTGTTACTATTCTATTTTTAAATTAGTATTCAAAACGATACCCTAACCAATGTTGTGTCCCTGCGGATGCATAAATTCTCATAGAGAAAGAGTTAGCTTTTGCGTAATGCCAGCTTCCATTGAACGGAGGTATATCGTAAATATTGGCAGTTCCTCCCTCGACATTTTCTACATAAACATTAGATACGCCTGCTGCGTTAACAATAGCAATTATGATACGTTTCCCATATCTTGACTGAAGTCCTGTGAGGTATTTATAACTCCAAGGAGAAGAATACCATGAGTGACGTATTGTTTCAGACCATGTAGACTCAGTACGAGAATTAGTATTAGCCTTTTGCATAACTATAGCCATACTATCCAAAGTAGCTTCAAGAACTTTCTTATTAGACTCTGAAATCTCTGTAACTTGTTTTATTGGTTGAGTAATTTCCTTGTGAGTACAAGAGAAAAAAACAAACACCAACAAGCCCAAATAAAGAAGGGTTAATTTTGACAATTTTTTTAAAACTTTTTGCATTGTAGTAAAATTTGTTTGCCTTCTTACTGCTTCAGGCATTGCTTTGTAGTTAATCTACATTACAAAGGTAATTGTGGTAATTTACTTATTTGTGATTGTAAATTCATTTTCAATTTTGATGGTAAATTTATACTTAGTGATGATAAATTTATGTTTAGTAAATTATTAGTAATTTAATTTACAAACCTTATTTTTGTAAAACTTTTTACAGATACAAGTATGAACCAAGGAAGAATACTTAAAGAGCAGTTCAGGGCATTTGCAGAATGGTGGAAAAAAGAGGGTAACACACAAGCAAAACTTTCTGAAATATTAGCAAAAGGTCAAATTATTATTAGCACACCTTCAATAAGTCAAATAATCAATCAGGATGACTTTCAATTTGACCAAGACAGATTATCTATTGCAATAAGTTTTCTAAAAGAGAAATACCCCAATTATTTTAACAATAAAAAAACAAATAACTATCCACATATCTGCGGTGTGTATGCTTGCTTTTTTATCAAAGCATACGATAGAAAGATAGGCTATGCTTTTTTATTAATTAAGCCAAATACAGATATAGAAACTAATTCTATATTTAGTTTTGACGTAGAATTAAAGTCGAATTACAAACCAAGTATTGGTTTAGGGCTTAAACAAAATGATAATTTATTTCTACTGTTTAATGACCCAAGAGATAAAAGAGTGATTACAAATGGAATTAAAAATAACCCAGAGCAACTCATATTTAATTTGGGTAAAGATTTCGAGAATGTAGATGACCACGTTACTGAAATGATGGCGTTATTTTCAGGCACTACAAGTAGTAATCGTAATCCAGTTGGACGTGATTTTTATTGCGTTTATTGTAGAGATATGAACTTAGAAACACTTGAAAACATTAAAATAGAGGATAGTTTAGACCTATTTAATGAACTGAAAACGAATAAAGTAACTGATTACTTTGCAAAATCCGAAAACAGAATAATAGAGGTAAAAGATTGGGAAATGAATATGATATAATTGTTAATAACTTAGTGGCATCTAACGGTTTACACGCAGGAAATATCATCAAGGAACTTGCCAAAGAAATTAAAGGCGGCGGCGGCGGACAAGCATTTTTTGCTACCGCAGGCGGAAATGATGTGAGTGGACTGGGGAAAGTGGTGGAGAAGGGGAAAGTGGTTGGTGTAAAAATAATTTTAGAAACTTAGAACTAACATTTCTTTAAGAAATGTTAGTTCTTTTGACAATTACCTTACTACAAATATATGCGTATCCTCTTAATTTTGCTATTTTTAGGTTTAGTATCTTGTCAAACAAAACAAGAAAGAAAAACTAATCAGATAACAGACACAACAAAAATACTATCTCAACAACAAAATATAGATAGTAACAATATGGAACAACCTCACGAAACAGAAAAACAATATAATTTTTATTTTACAGAGTGGGCTAACGACACAGAAAAACTTGTGAATGAAAAAACTATAAAAGATACAGTAATCTATTCTGCAAATGATGATGGATTTGTTTGTATTCTAACTTTAAAAAATCAAAAAGATAGTTTATTGTTGGTAGATATAAGCAAAGATACTACTGAAGATAATATCTACAATAATAAAAAATTATTTAAACTTAAAAATAGGAAATGGCAAAAAATTGAAGTTTATAAGACTATACAACCCTCTGTTATGCCCTTTCAGAAAAGTTTTAAACTTATAGATATTAATTTTGATAATCAAAAAGACTTAGTTTTTTCTGCACCAGTTGGTTCCGCAAGTAGAATATTGCATTTCTACCAATTCTTTTTGAAAACTAATAACTCCTATAAATATCACGAAATTAGCAAAAGTAAGGATTATCCTGAGTTCTTTTTCTTTTCAGCTGGACAAATAGAAATAGATACCCTGAATAAATATGTTATTACTACAGGTGATGGTGGGAATTTTGGAAGTCACTCGAAAGATGTGTTTCAATGGAGTGAAGGCAAACTTGTGAAAATTAAGAGTTTAGAAAAAACTTATTCTGAAAAAGGATTTGTAATGGAAGAATTTACACACGATAATCAAATGCAAAAGTCTGTGAAACAATGGATTATAAAAAATGAAGAACAAGCAGAAAAATATTTTGAAAATTGGTCAAAAACTTCTTCTACACAAGTTTTTAAATTTTAAACGTAAAGGCGGACAAGCATTTCGTTGCTACCGCAGTCGTAAATGCTATGAGTGGATTGGGGAAAGTGGTGGAGAAAGGGAAAGGGTTGGTGTAAAATAATATAGAGAACAGTAGATTTTCCGCATCAAAATTATTTTAACCACATAGTAACATAACGTGAACTACGGATTATAAGCCTACTAATGTAAGGGATATTTGCCTTTAGGCAGAATTACCTAAATAAATGAGTTAGGTAGATTGAAAGATAAATAATAATTATTTCTCAAAACTTATGAATTTGTAACTAAGTTCGTTTTTATACTTACATTTCATTTAACTAAAGGCAAATATTCTGTTGCTACGCAACTTAGATTTATGATATATTTTACTTGTAACTTATTGATTATCAATAAAGTAATCCGTAGTTTATGTTATTTAGGCGTTGGGGAACAAAAAAATGATAAAAAACTTTTCGCCTTTGTTTTTGTTCCTTTAGGACAATTCCATTGCGGACATTCACATTGGTAGAAAATACAAACCCACCAAAACATCTTTGCACAGTAGGTGCTAAACTACATCAGGTATAGCACCTAACAGGGCAAAAAGCATTTTTTACGTTGGCAAGGGTGCTTTTCGCACCTTGACAAGCGTATAAAAAACATATTTCCTACGCTTGTCAAGGTCTATCGACCATTGACAACGTAGGAAATTTTCTAAGGACACAAACAACAGCAGAAATATACAGCACCTAACAGGGCAAAAAGCATTTTTTTACGTTGGCAATGGTGCTTTTTCGCACCTTGACAATCGTAAAAAACATATTTCCTACGCTTGTCAAGGTCTATCGACCATTGACAACGTAGGAAATTTCTACTATAACATCAAACTTGTAGAAAGAAACAACTTTGATGTTATAGTGGAGTTGTTTATGAGGACACAAATAACGGTAGAAAAAAGTTCTTAGAGTACGCTATTTGCTAACTCTAAGACTAACAAATGCAGACACAAGCAATAGTGGAAAAACTATTATTTATTTTTATATAAATTTTTGCAAAATCTTAACTGTTTGGCGTAAATCTGCTATAATAGTTTCTAAAAGTGCTACTTTCTCTTGCAAAAATTCTATTTTTTGTATTTTTTCATCATTTCTAATCATTTGATTATAAAGATTAGAAGCAAATCTTACAGAATATTTACCTGCTTTATCTTTACCAAGAATATCTTTTAAAAACACTTTAACCATATTATCAAAATGAACGTATGCCAATGCTTTTGAATAAAGCTCTTTTGAATCAGGATTTAATTTTGCTAAAACTGCTTTTTTAAACTTCCTCTTGTCTTTTAGCATTTCAACTAAATCATTGAATAACTCTAACTATTTTGAATCAGTAGGCACTAATTGATTTTTAAAACTATTTACAATATCGGTAACAGTATCTACATTAGATATATCCTTGAAAGGAATAGCTGTATCTGCACTATCAAATATCAATGTACCAAATAAATCTCCTTTAAAAATATTTCTTAGATTAGTGTATATATCATTATCTTTTGAAAAGAATGTATCTGAAAAAACATTATCCAAGTCTTTTATGTCTATATCTTTATACTCTTCTACACCTTCCGAAGTTAATTGTAGAGATTCATATATAGATGGTGAAAAATTATTTTCTACATCTTCTTTATCTTTTGTAAAACTGCTGGTTGGTATTAATTCTCCTGATATAATTATTTTTTGTTTGTCTTGAATATAGTTTATAAATGAGTTTCTAACAATTCTTTCATTTGGTAATCTTAACGATAGTT
>JBIKRY010000109.1:0-13956 GCA_044348925.1 Bernardetiaceae bacterium | reverse complement strand
CAAAATTTGTGAATTTATAACCAAGTTCATTTTTATCCTTACATTTCATTCGCTTAGGCAGCCCCGCCTAAAGGCGAATATACGGTTGCTACGCAACTTATTTATTATATATTTTACTTGTAACTTGTTGATTATCAATAAAGTAATCCGTAGTTTACGTTAATTAAGGTAAGTTGCGTAGAATGTACTGCACCCTTTAGGGTGCAAGGTTTTTTATAAATTTGTAAAGTAAACTTGGTAAAATTTCTACTATTCGTAGTATTTTGTAGGTATTCGTGCAATTTTGCAACGACCTTGCACCCTAAAGGGGGTGGTACAAATCACTAAGCAACTTACATTACATTCATTATTTTTTATTTTACAAATATAATAATTTTGCTTATTGGGAAAAGAAAAAACTATAGCTAAAATTACAAAAATTAGACAACACTAATTTAAAATCTTTTGTAAAACTTCCCTTTGCACCTCGTGTGTACCCTCAAAAACTATAACTTGTGGGGCTTTTAGTAATTTTGTAATTTTTTCGGTTTCTTCTGCAAGGTAGCTTTCTTGATAAAACTCATCTTGTTTGCCTATTACAAGCATAATTTCGGCATTTTTGGCTACAAAATGTAGATTTTCGGCTTGTATTTCATTTGGAAAACGACCTGCCCACAGAATTAATTTTGTAAACGGAATTTTATTAGCAACTGCCCAACGTACTGCCATCGAAACTCCCTGCGAAAAACCAAATACAATAAGCTCTGTTTTTGCATATTTTTCTATATGCTTTGCAACTTCCTCAAAATAAATTGCTTGCAAATACGTTAAAGCATTTTGCAAATCTATTTCCCTATTTTCTTTAGTTAGCCACGAAGCTCCTACTTTATCATAACCATTGTTTAGATAAAATTTGGATAATCCTTGTGGTGCTATTACATAATTTTTTTCGCTGTCTAAGACATCAAAACGCCGAATAAAATACTTTGCCAACTGCCCATAGCCATGACAGATGAGATAGATTTTTTCTGTTTTTTCGCTTAATTCGCCAAAAGTTTCGTAGCTTGCTTGGGTACTAACAACAAGTTTTTTTTCCATAGAAATAGATATGAAATAAGAATTATGAAACGCAAGTTTTTTTATATTAAATCTCCTTTTTGTGGTCGTATCCAAATTTCTTCGGTAACAGAATTTGGAGATTGTAAAAAAGCAGCCAAAATAGCATTTGCAACGTCTTTTGCATCTACCAAAAGTGCAGGATTTACGCCACTATCTGCCCAACTATCTGTGTAGGTAGAGCCAAGCATTACCGCAGTAACCTTAATAGAATGAGGTTTTAGTTCTTCTCGCAAAATTTTGGTCATACCATATAACGCAAATTTGGAAATGCCATAACTTCCCATATTGTTACGAACCTGATGAATTAAAGACGAACAAATAGAAAAAATATGCCCTTTTTTGGCTTCTATCATGGCAGGCAAAAGAGATTTTGTAAGTTTATAGGCACTAAAAAGATTTGTATGCAACATCGTAGCAAGTAAATTTTCGTCTTCTTCTAACAAACCTCCAAACTGAAATAAAGCTGCATTATGAATCAAAGCAGTTGGTTTTTCGGGCAGGTTTTGCAAAAAATCTATAAAATTATCTATATCTTCGGCTTTTGACAGGTCGGCAGGCTGCACATAACAAGCTATAGGATATTTGGATTCTAAATCTTGTTTCAAAATTCCTAATTCTATGCTATTCCTTGCACAACCTGCAATCGTATAACCTTGTTTGGCAAATATTTCGGCAATGACTTTTCCCAAACCTTTGCTAATGCCTGTAATTACTATCATACTTTACGTTTTTTTAGGATAAGTAAATTTGTGGTAAAATTTTTACTACATTACTATGTTAAACACTATTACATTACAATAGTACAACTTTATTACATTTGTTTTTGCTTTTGTTATCGAAAAAATGTAAATATTTTGTATATTTGTTCATTTCTTTGTACATTATTTTTTGATAATTTTAGCAATGACATTTCAACTTACTTCCAAATATGAACCTACAGGCGACCAACCTGTAGCCATTCAACAATTAGTAGCAGGGCTTGCACGTGGCGAAAAACACCAAACTTTGCTTGGCGTTACAGGTTCGGGCAAAACTTTTACGATTGCTAATGTAATACAAGAAATACAACGTCCTACGCTTGTACTTAGCCATAACAAAACTTTAGCAGCACAATTATATGGCGAATTAAAGGAATTTTTCCCAAATAATTTGGTCGAATATTTTATTTCCTATTACGATTATTACCAACCTGAAGCATATATTGCCTCTACGGGTACATATATAGAAAAAGATTTGGCAATTAATGAGGAAATAGAAAAATTGCGATTGCGGACTACTTCGGCACTTATGTCGGGTAGGCGTGATGTGATTGTGGTGGCTTCTGTTTCGTGTATTTATGGAATTGGAAATCCTGAGGAGTTTGGAAATAGCATTATTGTATTGCAAGTTGGGCAACAGATTAGTAGAAATAAGTTGTTATTTAGTTTTGTAGATATTTTGTATTCGAGAACTGAAGATATTTTTAAGCGTGGAAATTTTAGGGTAAAAGGAGATACGATTGATATTTTTCCTGCCTACGCAGATTATGCCTATCGAATTACTTTTTGGGGAGATGATATCGAAAAATTACAAAGAATAGACCCAGAAAGTGGTGGTAAAATTAGTGATGAACAAGCAATTACGGTTTTTCCTGCAAATCTTTTTGTGGCAGGCAGAGATACACAACAGTTGGCTATTCGTGAAATTCAAGATGATTTGGTGGCACAAATCAAGTATTTTGAAAGTGAAAATCGTATGGCAGAGGCTGTTAGAATCAAAGAAAGAACAGAATTTGATTTGGAAATGATACGAGAAATGGGTTTTTGTTCGGGAATAGAAAATTATTCGAGGTATTTTGATAGGCGAAAAACAGGGCAACGTCCTTTTTGTTTAATAGATTATTTCCCAAATGATTTTTTGACAGTCATAGACGAAAGCCACGTTACTACGCCACAAATTCGGGCAATGTGGGGTGGAGATAGGTCGAGAAAAGAAGCATTAGTAGATTATGGTTTTAGATTACCTTCGGCATTAGACAACAGACCTCTAAAGTTTGAGGAATTTGAGGCTATGATGAACCAAGTTATTTATGTAAGTGCAACCCCCGCAGATTATGAGCTACAAATTTGTGATGGGGTGGTGGTAGAACAAATTATTAGACCTACAGGTTTGTTAGACCCTACTCTCGAAGTACGTCCTACGCTAAACCAGATTGATGATTTGTTGGAGGAAATAGACAAAACCATTAAATTGGGGGATAGAGTGTTGATTACTACTTTGACCAAACGAATGGCAGAAGAACTCGACAAATATTTACGAAAACTCAATATTAAAGCAAGTTATATTCATTCTGAAGTAAAAACATTAGATAGAGTGCAAATTTTGCAGAATTTGCGATTAGGGGTAATTGATGTATTGGTAGGTGTAAATTTATTGCGAGAAGGTTTGGATTTGCCTGAAGTGTCTTTGGTGGCTATTATGGACGCAGATAAGGAAGGTTTTTTGCGAAATGTCCGTTCTCTGATTCAAACTATAGGACGTGCTGCCCGAAATGATAAAGGTAAAGTAATTATGTATGCCGACAAAATTACTAAATCTATGCAAACTGCTATAGACGAAACACAACGCCGTAGAAAATTACAAACCAACTATAATACAGAACACCAAATTACACCACAAACTATTAAAAAATCAAAAGAGGCTATTTTGGCACAAACCTCGATTTCTACAATTAAAAAGCCTGAAAGATTTTATGCCGAACCCCAAGATTTGGGCTTGGCTGCCGAACCTGTCGTAAAATATATGACTGCAAAAGAAATAGATAAACAAATAGAACAAACACAAAAAGCCATGGAAAAAGCAGCAAAAGAATTGAATTTTATAGAAGCTGCAAAATTGCGAGATGAATGGCTGGCACTCAAAAAAATGAAAAACTAAGGCATAGCACAAAGTTTAGAAAGGTTATCTAATTTCTCATTCGCCTAAAGGCGAATATACGGTTGCTACGCAAGTAACATTAGCTAATTTTTTGAAAATACTTGTAGAAAAAAAGCCTATTATTTGGAAAATACATAGAAAGAAATAACTTGCTAAAAATTTTACAACTATGACCACAACAGAAAATACAACAAATACCGAAAATATAGCAAGTGCCACAAGTACCGAAAATACAACTGTAAACTCTACAAGTACAACGCACAAAGTCCCTGTAGAGGAAGAAGAAGACCAAGAGTTACATGGTTGGTATATTCGGGATACGTTTGATATGAAATCCTATCTAAAACATAGGCTTCGTGGGCAGTTGGTTTATTTTAACAAAAAATCCAGCGAAGAAAAGCAAAAATTTATCAAGTATCAATGGACTTTGATAATTGGCTCGGCACTTACGCCTGTTTTGGTAGCTGCTACCAATGCAAGTATGGGAGATGCTGATTTTACGGCTTTTTTTCAAGGTTTTATGTATTGGGCAACTATGTTAGTGTCGATGGTAGTTGGTATTATGGCTTCTGCCCTCAAAACTTTTAAGTACCAAGAAAATTGGGCTTCAACAAGAGCTGTTTGTGAGATGATTAACCGCGAAAAGTTTTTATATGAGGCATGCGTAGGGGAATATTCCGACAAATCTAAAAGAGATGGAATTTTTGTGGAAAGAGTCGAAGGGCTATTAGCAAGAGAGCAAAATCAATGGCTAAATTCGGCTGCACAAGTATCTAATTCTAAACAAAAAGATGAAGACGGAGATGGTATTCCAGACGAAGTAGATGAAGAAGTAACACCAAAAGACAAAAAAACAGTGCCACCATCTTTACACTAAAATAAATAGTTTTAAGTGGTAAATTATAATTCTTTAAACTTTCCAAGTCTTTAAGACTTGGAAAGTTTTGATTATCAATTAGTTACATAACTTCATTTAATAAACATAACTTAAAACTACTTATTTCCTATTTGCCCAAATTTAAAATCATTTCTTGATTTACTTCAGCCATTCGCACTATTTTTTTGCCTTTGTGTTCGGTTTGGAAATCTTTTGCAGATTTTTCGTCTAAGAAAGGTACAAAATCATGCCCCATTGGACCTGTAATATCACTATCTATGACAAAAAAGGCAGTTTTAGCAGCAATAAATTTCTGTTCATAATAATCTACTACCAAAATAGAATCTGTACTTTGTATGCCACTTGGATTAGCAGTTGCTTGCAATAACATACAACGTGGCGAGCAAAAATAATGACTTGCATTACCTCGTAATACTTTTACATTCCATTTTGGAAATTCTGTACTTGGCATACCACAATTTTTACAATTTGTACTTGCTTCTTCACTGTTGCTTTGCACTTTGTCTATAGTGCTTGTGCTTTCTTGTTTTGTATTTTGGCAACTTTGTAAGCCAATGGATAGCAAACAGAGGAATAAAATTTTATTTTTCATACGTAATGCGTAAAATTTAGGTCAATCATAAAGTAATATAAAAAATAAAATGTATGCAATATAACTTATTGGTTATCAAGTAGTTAGTTACATACATTTTATTTAGGTTTTCCACGTCAAAATTAACAAGTAATTTTTATGTAATACAATGTATTTGGTTTGCTAAATAGTGGAACACTGATGACACAGAACACAAGGAATAACGCAGATTTTTTACTAATTTTTACTAAAAAATAGATAAAAAATAATTTTCTATGTGGTCTATGTTACTGTGTGGTAACTAAAAATTTTGATGCGTAAAACCTATATTTTATTGCATAATTTAATCATTTTCTTAGCCTAACATATAGCCTTTTTTTGGTTTTTTGGCTTTGTATTCTTGTCTTTTACGTTCTTTTGCTTCTAATTCTTGTTTTTTCTCGTGGAAAGCACCTTGAAAATTAGGATTTTCTTTGCGTTTTTGTTTGTCTATTTCTCGCAACATTTCCTGCTCTTCCTCTTTTGGGGTTTCTAAAACTTGAAAATCGTCTGGCAAAGCTCGCAAAGGAATTTGCATTTTGATTAGCTTTTCTATTTGATAAATATGGTAAACTTCTGCTTTATTAAAAAAACTAATAGCAGTTCCTAATTGGTTTGCACGTCCTGTTCGTCCAATTCTATGCACATAATCTTCATATACGTGAGGCACGTCAAAATTAATTACATGACTTACCATCGTTATATCGATGCCTCTTGCTGCAACATCTGTAGCTACCAAAATCCGAATATCTGCATTTTTAAATTCTTCCATTGCATTGATACGCGTATTTTGTCCCTTATTGGCGTGAATAACTTTTACTTTTTTGCTAAGTTTTCGTTCTATAAATTTGTAAATATTTTCGGCATTGGCTTTAGTTTTTGCAAACACAATTACTTTATTAAAAACCTCTTCGTCTTGTAATAAATGTGCCAAAAAATTTATTTTAGTTTTAAAATTTGGAATTTCGTATAAATATTGTTCTGTAGTTGCTACAGTGCTTGCCTGTGGTGTTACCTCGATAAAGGTATGAAATTCCAAAAATTCTTCGGAAAGTTTGACTACTTTGGCGGGCATAGTAGCCGAAAATAGTAGATTTTGGCGTTTTCTTGGCAATACTTCGAGCATACTTCTAATTTGTGGCATAAAACCCATATCCATCATTCTATCTGCTTCGTCCAAAATTAGTGTCCTTACTTCTTTCAATACCAAATTTCCTGTGCCATAAATATCCAACATTCTACCAGGGGTTGCCACCAAAATATCAATTCCTTTTTTTATTGCTTCTATTTGTGCTTTCATTCCAATTCCACCATATACGCACAAATGTCTAATATCTGTGTATTTTGCTAATAAAGTTATTTGTTCGTCTATTTGCATTGCTAATTCTCGTGTGGGAGCTAAAATTAATGCTCTTGGATTTTCGCCTTTTGCATAGCCTATTTTCATCAATAATGGCAACAAAAAGGCTGCAGTTTTGCCTGTGCCTGTTTGTGCAATGCCAAAAATATCTTGTCCAGACAAAATAGGAGGTATTGCTTTGTATTGTATGGGCGTAGGAGTGGTGTAGCCAGCATCTGCAATGGCACTAAACAGTTGTTTATTGAGGGGAAAAACTTCGAAAGACATTGGTATAAAATTTAATGTATGTGCAAAGGTACAAAAAAATATGGTTTTCTGTACTTTTATGCAAAACCTTTTTATTTGTCTATTATTTGTTAGGTTTGTTATGTATATATTGTTATTTCTGTGATAAATTATCTTAGTAAAATGATAGTTTTTTAAAAAAAAAATCTATTAATTGCAAACAAAGAAACTATTTACCAACTCTAATTACCAAATCTATTTATGAGCATCAAACACATCGAATATGTTATTGTGGTACATGGCATCGGCGACCAACGTCCAAATGAAACTATTATGCCTGTTATCAATCGTTTTGCAGAAGTTCGCCAACGCAAACATGAACATACAGGCAAGCATATACACGAGGGCATAGAACCTGAAAATGAATATACTGCCAACAATAGAGAAGTAGTTTCGTTGGGTATGATTTCTTCGCAATCAGGAAAACCTGAAAAAATAGACGGTGTAACAGATTTTAGTAACTGTCAAGCATGGAGTGAATTTAAAAATATTCCAAAAACAGATAGCAAAAAAGTGGATTTCTTTTTGGGAGAACCGTCTTATGATGGCGAAAATATACGATTTGTAGATATGAATTGGGCGGATATTTTAGATGGCGAATTTAAAGATGTAGGACAAAGTACAGAGGTTTGGACAGATACGCTATTGGATAGATTAGAAATGAAGCAAATTAGAGATAATAAATTAGTAAAACGAGATAAAAAAAGTAGCAATTCCTCCGAAAGTGCCGACACAAAACCACTAACACAAGACAAAGAATCTACATGGATTTTGCCAATTTTGTACCAATTAGAAGAAACCCTTATTTTCTTAAAAAGTGTATTATCTATCAAAACAAAAAAAGTAGCAGACGTTATTTTTGATAAGTTTTTGGGAGATGTGCAGTTGTATGGCGAATATTTGCCTATTCGTGGCAAAGCTGTTAGACGTTTTCACGAATTAATGAACAAAATAGAAAGGGAACATATTAAAAGACATTGTAAAAATCATAGCAAAGAAACCCCATATTTAGATGAAAATGACGAATATATTATACCAAGATATACATTTATTTCGCATAGTTTGGGTACTGTTATGACAATGGATACCCTGATGTATGCACATTTGAACAAAGATATTTACAAAGAAGAAAATTTGGGAAAATATGACAATTTGCCATTTCCCGAATATGCAAATGAATATGATGACGGGTACGAAAAACACGCAGACGGGCATTTCAAACGAGATTCGCACCAATGGTTGCTCGACCAAGAAGGAGAATATATTGGTGGAAAATGGATAGATAATATTGCTAATTTTGTTACTTTAGGCTCGCCAATAGATAAATTTTTGGTAATTTGGTGGCAAAATTATGAATATTTTAAGTATGTAAATTTATTCAAAGAACGAAGTACCAAAATAAAACACTTTAATTATTGTGATGAGCAAGACCCTGTGGGGCATTTGTTGGACTTTTTTGGCAAACATACTGTTTATGAAAAGATTTTTAGTGGAGAAGAAGACATTGTCTATAACAGATACGCAGTTCCAGGGAAAGCCCATGTAGATTATTGGACAGATTACGAACTTTTTTACCGTATCGTAAAATGTACAATAGATAATAAAACTGTTAAGTCTTTTCCAATTACCGAAAAAGATAAAGCTGAAAATCCAATTAGCAATCATACATCTCAAGAAGAACTTGCAGATAGAAAACTTTTTGAAAACTTTGCAAATAAAAAAGGAGTTTATCAAAAAGTAATGTGGTATTGCTATGGTGTAATGCCAATTATGATGACTATTGTATGTTCTCTGTTGATTATTTGGTTGTGGGAGGCAAAAAGTGCTACTGCAAGTATTATGGCAGCAGGGGCATTTATTGGGGCAAACTTCCTATTTCGTAGGCTCATCAAAATCTCTGTTTGGTGGCGACAAATTCTCAAAGCCAAAAATGAAAATGCAGATGGCGAATATATTTTAGCATCTTTTTCGCAAGGTTTCAAACGGTTTCGGTATGGTTTATTATTTGTATTAGTTGCCTTTTGCTTGTTATTTATTCCAAGTTACTTTGCTTTGTTAATTACAGTCGATGAATTTGATTGGCAACACCACGTAGTAGATTTTGGAAGTATTGCAGTCATTGGGCTTATTGCAAACTTTGCTTACCACAAATTCTTTTTCAAACCTCGTCAAAAAGATAAAGTAAAATTTGGATTAAATGTAGATAATGTTACTATTAGTTCTATTCTTTTATTAGTGTTTGGTATTGCAGGACTTACCTTTGTGCAACATTTGAACGAAAGTTGGAATATTTTACAACCTTTGTTTATGAAACTTAATTTTATTAGCATAGACTATGCCGAAGCTATGGAGGATATTGCAAAAGCAAACGAAGTAGGTAAAGAAGTTGCTAAACTTAGCATAGATAAAGCTCTGGAACAACACCATGTAGAACAATTATTAGACTATCAACGTGAAATGGAAGAGGAGGAGCAAGGTAGTTATGTATTGTTTAATGTCCTTACGTTATTGAGTTTTACGGCTACTGCTGTTTGGATGTTTACTATAAATTGTTTGGATAATGCAGGAAAAGAAGTAAAACAAGTAATGAGAAATCAACAAATAAATTAGAAATAGTTTTCCGCATAAAAACTTTTATGCGGAAAACTATACTAAAAATTAATTACTTTCTTTCTTTCTTTCTTTCTTTGCATTTTGATAAAGACAACAATAGATTGTATGGAATTAGATAACCAAATAATTAATTTGTTTTGTTCTTTGTAAGTTCAAAATGATAGATTACAACTTATTGCTGACCAAAAATCGTAAAAACAGTATTTATTTCTTTGTTACTATAATTAGATAATATTTCTTTGTCATAATGAAATAAAATGATATTTCGGTTTGGTAATTTTGTAGCTACATTTTCTTGTATAAATGCTGCCGTTTGTGTCAATTCTGTTATCGAAGTTTCATCAATACGCAAAATATCTCCTGCCAAAATATCTCTATTTTCTAAGACGTTTGTTTGTGTGGCTTGGTAATAATTTTTTTGTATTTGTTTGAAATTGCTATTATTTACAACATCTTTTTGCCGTATTTCAGTTAGTAAACGCAAAAATTTTCCATTCCTAAACTGTACAGACCACGCAAAAATAGGCAAAGCAATATCTACAGGCAAAGGATAGGCAGACAAAAAACGAAGATACTCTTTGGCGGTAGTATAGGATAATATGGAATTTTGTTTGGCAAAAACTGTTGGATTTTCCAAATTATAACACATCAATACCCCTTTGTCGACAGGTGGAATTCCCATTTTCTTAAAATATTTCATTGGATAAAGCCGAATAGTGCAAGAAAGCAAACATTCTTTGTTTGTTTTGACTTCTTTTTTTATGGCTTTTAACAAAGCAAAATATGTTTTTTGGCTCTTGCTTGTCCAATCACAATCTATTTGTAACTCTGTAATAGCTGTTTTATCTATGTTTTGGCGAGCTAAAGTATTGAAAACTTTGCTAACAATTTTTTTGGCTAAATCCTCTATTGCTATAGTTGGAATTTGTAAAACCACATTTTGTGTAATAAACACTACAGGAATTATTTGTATTGCTTTTGGAATACTGTCTTCTATACTACAAGTGCCAATAGGTTGGGCAGTATTTTGTTGCCAATCTACGTCAAATAATCGCAGATATAATTTTTCGGCTTGGTATTGTTTCCCAAAAATATTTGTATCTTCTGTTTTCCATACAAAATTACTTTTCCAATAATAAAAACCTTTATTAATTTTTACTTTTTCTTTGGAATTACAAGAAACAAGCAAAAAAATAAGCAAAAACACGCAAAAATTTTTTCGTTCTACCATAAAATTTCTTTAATCTTTATTGCTTATTTTTATGTAAAACTCATTTTTTGCGTCCATATAATTTGTGTGCCTTCGAAAAATATCCGCCCGACATTGCCGAAGCAATAGAAAATTCGCCACATAATAAAGTTGCAGCACACAAAGCAGCAAATTTGCGAGATTTGCCTGCCCCATAACAATCCATAATTTGTAAACATTCTTGTTGTGTTGGCAGATGCGTACCACCTCCAACTGTTCCTATAATCAAGTTAGGTAAAGTTACTGAGCCGTATAAATCTCCATTGTCGGTAATTTCTGCACGAGAAATGCCTACACTTGCCTCACTTACACAAGCCGCATCTTGCCCACAAGCAATAAACATAGCAGCCAAACCATTGGGAAAATGTGCATTAAAACCTGTAGAACCCATTTTTAATGCACCTAAAGCCGAATTTTGCCAAAATTTTGTTAATTTTTCAGGAGTTGTTCGCAAAAAATCTATTACAATTTTACGTGGCAATACAATTTCTGCACTTACATATTTGCCTCTTGGCATAGCAAAAGCAGCACCACGCACTTTTTTATCTCCCGAAAAATTGCCATCTATAAACCATTCTCTAATTAAAATAGGGCTGTTTTCCAAAATATATTGACACAAAGCATCTGTGCAAACCGTTACCATATTTTGTCCAGAGGCATCACCTGTATGATATTCACAAATTACAAGCACCTGATTGCCTTCGAGTAGAAAACGCAAGTCTTGCAATTTTGCAAAACGGCTATGTTGCCTAACAATTTGTTGCAAAAAATCTTTTTGTGGGCTTAGCCAAGCAATAAATGCAAGTCCTTCGTATAAAGTTTCGAAGTGAAAAATAGGGCAACGCTGTACTTGCTCGCTAAGTACGGCAGTTCTTATGGCACCTGCCATTTTACAAGCTACAGTTCCACGATGGTAAGAAGCCACCAATGCTCCTTCGGTAGTTGCTAAAGGCACAAAAAAATCACCATTTGCATCGGCACCTTCCACACGCATAGCTCCAATGATGCCTGTAGGTATTTGTGTCATACCTATATAATTCTCGATATTGCCTTTCAAAGCAGGAATATCTGTGTATAGTTGCTCGTTGGCAAGATAAGGAAATTTTGTATGTGCTTGATTTTCAAGTAGTTGCAAACGTATTTTTTGTCCTTCACTTGTCCAAGATTTTTTGGTGATGCTATTATCAATTTCCATAAATTCGTAGAAATGGTATTTTGCAATATAATTTTGTTAGTAAATTTTGCTTAATAAACGTAGTTTATGTAATTCTCCAATTTGTTTTATTTAAACTTGTAATACTGTTTATTTTGTCTAAAGCAAGTTGTGTTTGCATAGCTTCTAAAGATTCAAATTTTTCTTCGCCACGCAATTTTTCGATGAAATGTATGCTTAATTTTTCGCCATAAATTTCGCTATCAAAGTCAAAAATATTAACTTCAATAGTTCTTTCTAAGTTATCTCCCAAAGTGCTACGCCTGCCAATATACAACATTCCTTGCAAAATAGTGGCATGATAGCTAACAAAAACCGCATAAATTCCTTCGGCAGGTATCAATTTGTATGGGTCTTCGCATACGATATTGGCTGTAGGAAAATTTATTGTACGTCCTAATTGCTTGCCTTTGATTACAGTTCCTGTAATTACATAAGGAAATCCCAAAAATTCATTTGCCAATTCAATATCTCCATTTTCTAATGCTTTGCGAATTTTGGTGCTACTTACTGCAATTTCGTCTATTTCTTGAGCAGGAATTTCCTCAACAGAAAAGCCAAATTCTTGTTCGTTTTGTTTCAAATATTCAAAACTTCCTTCTCTATTTTTACCAAATTTATGGTCATAACCAATTACTAACTTTTTGGTATTGAGTTTTTTTACCAATACTTGTTCAATAAAATCTCTGGAACTTTGTGTCGAAAATTCTTTGGTAAATGGAATAATTACAAAATGTTGAATCCCTAATTTTTGTGCTATTGCTATTTTTTCCTCTAAGGTAGTAAGTAATTTTAAATCTTTTTGGTCTGGAAATAATACCAAACGTGGGTGCGGAAAATACGTTAATAGCACACTTTCTGCATTTGGATACTGTTTGCTGAGTTCTACTAAGCGGTGTAATATTTTTTGATGCCCAAAATGTACTCCGTCAAAAGTACCACTGGTTACTACAGCAAATTCTAAAGGCTTACAGTCTTCTAAGTGATAATAAATTTTCATTTGTTTTGCAAAGTACATAAAAAACTAATATATTTAGTTTGGTATGTGCTATAAATTTTTGCGAATGTAAGCAAAAAAAAAATAAAAGCAAAAATAAATAATTTTGTCATCTGTTTTCCGCATCAAAAATGAACAAACTCGGAAAACTAAATTTTTATCCTGTGCTATTGCTTCGTTTTACGGTTGGGTAAATTATTTTATAAAATACGTTAAAAATTAACTTATTTTTGTTTTCTATGTAATTGTTATGTAAGTTTATTATTGAATAAGTATTACTTTACGTTTTATTATTAGAGATTATTAAAGTCTGTAGCATAGACTTTAGTCCAATGCTGTTCGGCTAAGGAAGTAAAAATATAAAATTTATAATTAATTGATTATCACATAATTATAAATTTTTTAAGTGCCGTTAGGCACGAAATATTTATAGTAAAAATAGCACCAACTTCCTCCAAGTGCCGTAGGCACGACATATTTCGTGCCTACGGCACTTGGAGGAATGGAAAAAGGCACTGCTATAAATATTTCGTGCCTACGGCACTAAAAAACAAATTTCTTAGCCGAACAGCATTGGACTTTAGTCTGTAGCATTGGACTTTAGTCTGTGCTTTTAAAGTGCTGAAAATCAATTAAATAACAGGCTAAACTATGATACAAAATCTTAATAATCTTTATTCAACAAATTCTTCTTTTTAATTCATGCAATCTAATGAA
>JBIKRY010000108.1:0-14017 GCA_044348925.1 Bernardetiaceae bacterium | reverse complement strand
AAAATTGTATATGATGTAAATCTTAGCCCATCTCAAGATTCTGAAAAAGCTAAAAAATCTAATGATTGCCGTACTACAAAAGCAGGAGCAGATGGCGAATTTGCAGGTTCTAAAGGTAGTGCTTGCGAAGTAATTGGTTTCCGTGTTTCTTTGGAAGGCGAATATGCAAAATACTACACTGTAAAATACAAAGCACACCAAGCTGAATTAGGCGACTCGGCAGAATACAAAGATGGTGCTACTTGTGGTGGTTCTAAACGTATCGAAGAAATTACAGTTTGGATAGAGAAAAAATAGTTTTTCTGTTTTTTTCTCTATAAATTAGAGTTTATGAATAATTTGTATAATAGACTTTAGTTTATTTTTAAGTAGTTGAAAATCAATAACTTGCACAGACTAAAGTCTATGCTACAGCAATTATTCATAAACTCTATTGATAATTTAATTATTTTAAAAAGATGTAATCTTTTCCAAGATTACATCTTTTTTTATAGCAAATTTTGCTAATTCTTTCCTACTTTTTTCGTATTTTTCTATGCACATTTACACAAAACAATACTTTTGCTCTTTTGTCTATGCCTGTTTTTTTTCACTATTTTTGTCATCTTTGGCAGTTGCACAACACATCAAATGTATAGATTCTTTACAGATAGAAACACAACAAATTTCTGTAGATACCTATCAAAATATTTATTTTAGCAATAGCAAAGGGCTTATTTTCCGTTGTGATTCCTTATTACAAATTATTTCTACTACCTATTCTCCCGAAAAAAACACAAATTTTAGTTTAGTAGAAGCACGAAATCCCTTACAAATTTTTGCCTATTCCATTGATTTTCAAGAGTATAGCCTCATAGATAGATTTCTTACTTTGCTAAAAACTTCGCCATTGCCAAGCCAAGAAGTAGGTTTTGCAAGACTTGTAGCACCAAGTTCCGACAACCAAATTTGGCTAATAGATGATGCAGATTTTAGCCTAAAAAAAATAGATATGCAAACTGAAAAAGTAATTCTAAAAACTCCTTTAGATTTATTGTTAGGAAATTTGCAATATGATATGGTTTTTTTGACCGAATACCAAAACCAACTATTTGTAGTAGATAAAAATTCTGGTATTTTGATTTTTGATAATATGGGAAATTTTCGCCGAAAAATTATTTGCAAAAATGTAACGTATCTTTGTTTTCAAGATGAATTTGTTTGGTTTACAGATACTTATCAAATTAGCAAAGAACATTTGTATAAAGACTACACAAAAAAAATAAATCTACCAGCAAATTATCAAAACAAAGTAAAAAAAATACTTTTTTTGGCTAATCAACTATTTTTGTTTACCAATAAGCAAATCATTCGTGCAATCATAGAGTAAAAATATTAGGCAAATTATGTTTGTATAGCTCACTCAAAGCCAATATGTCTTCATTTTGTTTTTAAGGTGTACTAAGAGATAGTGGAATTATTTTGCCATTTTGAAAATATTGCCCATGTTGGCAAAAAAACGCAATATATTTTGCAATTTCTTCGCTATTAATTGGTGCTTGATAACTTGGAAATGCTTTTGCTAACATTTCGGTCTGCACAGCACCCAAAGCCAAACAATTACAAGCTATATTTTTGTGGCTATATTCGGCTGCAAAACATTCCGTTAAATTAGCTAAAGCTGCTTTACTTGCACTATAGGCAGACAAGCCCGCAAATTTTGCACTTCCTTGAAAACCTCCCATACTTCCTATATTTACAATATGCCCACGTTGCGAAAAACCCATAAAAGTAGCAACTAATTTGCTCATTTTCACCGCAGATAATACATTGGCAGTAAACATTTCTAACCAATCTATTTCGCTAAGTTCTGCAAATGGTTTATTAATTAAAGCACCTGCATTATTAATCAAAATATGTATTTCTCCTAATAAGTTAATTTCTGTATGTAATTTACTAAAATCCTGTTGTTGCAAATCTAAAGTTAATGGTGTTATACAACAGTATCCATATTTTTCGTTGGCAAGATTTACTAAATTTGCTAATTTATTGCTATCTCTTGCAATCGCAATAATTTTATTTGCAGGGTTTTCGGCTAATTGCAGGGCAGTAGCAAAACCAATTCCACTGCTTGCCCCTGTGATAATAATATTCATTTTTTTGAATTTTTAAGAGTTAGGCTATATGCAAGCTACATGGTAACTTGCATGATAAGATAAAAGATATTTGTCAAGCTACGAAAATGTGTGCTTGTGAAGGTATAAAAAATATTACCAAATTTTCCAGAATTTCAAATAGGCATCTTTGCCTGAAGAAACAAAGCTATTGGTATCACAAAAACGTACTTTTCTTGGTGCATTATCGTAATAGGTGCGAATACAAGCAAAGGTTTTGCTATCCCAAACTTTGATAGAATTATCTTTGGAACAAGTCAAATAATAAGTACCTGTAGCATCTGTATCTATGTAAGTAACACTACTTTTGTGTCCAATCAATTCGCCAACGAGTTTTGCTTGTTGCCAATCCCATATTTTGATGAGGTGTTCGGTGTCTTCAAATAAAATATATTTGCCGTCTGCCGAAAATTGCACCTGTGGCGAAGCATCATACAAACTTGTATAGGTAGATAAACATTCTCCGTTTTTTACATTCCAAACTTTTACTGATTTGTCTATACCTTTCGAAACCATATATTTGCCATCTTTGCTAAATTCCAAACATAAAATTGCAGCATTGCCTTTGATTTTTTCTATCCGTTTTTTGTCTTTGTCGGCATGATGTCCATAAATAGTTTGCAAACATTTGTCATTATAAAACCTTGTCCATTCATTTTTGCTAAATCCTTCGGGTTTTGCATTTTTTAGATTTTTTAGGGCTAACATTTTAATGGTAGTGTCTTGGTCAAAAACTAATAATTTACCATCAGGACTCAATTTTAAAATGCTTGCTTGTTTAAAATCAAAGTTAGTTCCAAAGGTTTCTAAAGGTGCAAGTAAGGTATTTGCAAATACTTCAAAGTTTGGTTTTGAATGATTACTTGCTATATTATTGTGTAAAGCTAATACATTTAATTGTATTTTTTTCTCAATTTTATCAAAATAGGTAATATAGCCATTTTCTTTTGCGGTACTTAATGCAATATTTTTTGCACCTTCTACAGGCAACATATTCAAGGTATCTGCAAAATGTTCTATGCGAAAGAATTTTTTATCTACATTCTTATTACGACTAAAAAAAGAAATTTTGTTTTCTTCTGCTATGGTAAGATTCAAACCTTGCGTATCTATATCAAAATCAAATTCATTTCCTTCGGTATTGATAGAGGCAAAAGGCAATTTTCGCATATCTCGTATCCGTATAATATTGTCTTTGCTTGCCGAAACCAATAAATTTCCATCTTTGCTAAAACTCAATGCGGTTAATAAACTTTGGTGGTAATATTCGATAATATCGTCTGCATTTTCTTCGGTGCTTTTTACGACTACTTGATTAGTGCCGTATGGTTGTGCTGCCACAAAACGTGCATCAGGACTTAGTGCAAACACGCCAATTTTTGGAATTCCTGTTCGGTAAAACAAGTCAAAACTCGAAACAATATCTTTGTTATTGGCTTGAAAATGAATAACATATGCTTTGTGCTTATTTTTTTCTAATCGCAAAAATGCAATACTTTTCCCATTATCTGCTATTTGCAAATTACTTACATTGTCCATTGCCAATGCTTTGATAATTTTAAAACTTACCAATTCACGTACGATAATCGAATCTTTGTCGGCAGTTGCCAAAAAATTTTCATTGGCAATAGTCGTATGAAAAGGCTGCATTGGTCGCAATATATTTTTTAAAACAGTGCCTGTGAGTATATCTACTTTACTAATTCCATATAAACTCATAGCTACAAAACTCTTTCCGTCTGCCGAAAAAGCCACTTGTGTTACTGCCGAATCTGTAATGGTATAAGATTTTTGTAAAATTCCTTTTTCCAAATCTAATAATTTAATTACTGAAATAGAACCTTCTTCCTGCCATTCGTCATTCCAAAACTCTTCGCTATTCAAATCATTCATGGTTTCTGAAGGAATGAGTGTACTGTCGCCAAGTACCAAAATTTGTGAGCTTTGCGGATTAAACACAATTTGTTTAAATAATACGCCACCAACACTAACATCTTTGATAGTTTTTATTAATTTATTGCTATCTATTTTGTAGATGCTAATATCGTAATCGTGTGCTACGGCAATATATTTGTTATCGGGACTGTAAGAAACCAACTGCACCGTTTCGTCTGTTTTGATAGTTTGGTAACGAGCTTCTTCTACTTTTTTACTAAATGAATGAGCAGTAAAATTTAGAGATTCGGAATCTATCATGGTTTGTTCATTGGTCATACGATAAGTATATACTTTTTTCTCCTCATTGGGTCTTCCATAGTTAGTAAACATGGTCAAAGTTACCAAAGTAGGCGTATTAAAGGCTTGATTTTTCTTTTGGTAATGGTGAATCCTTGTCCAATATTCGCCTTGTTCTGCATTTTTAAGGATAAATTCTTCTGGGTTGTAATAATTAGATGCACTATGTGTAGAAATTTTGCCACCCATTTTAGTTTCTGTATTGCCATAATAGGCTTTGTCTTCGTTAGGGTCAATTACATACAAATCCATATCTACATTAGGGTTATCCCATTCCAATAATATTCGTATATCCAACGCCATTGGCTTCCGAAGTTCCGAAGGCATATTGTGGATATTAATCGTATGGGTGCTACGTGCCAACAGACGATTAATTTCGCCTAATACCAAATCTTGCAAAGACAAAAATTTGGAATCCCAACTATTTGCAACTACTTCATACAAATAGTCTATTGCTTGTTGATTTTGCCCTAATGTTTCATAGCACAAGCCTAAATCTCGATAGGAATGTGGATTTTGTGGACTTAAAAACAAAATTCTTTCAAAAATAGGCAATGCCAATTCTGCTCTGTTCATCGACATTAATCTATTTCCTAACATTTTTAATACGATTGGGTTGTTAGGATATATTTCTACTACATTAGAAAGTATTTTAATTGCATTTGTTTTTTCGCCCCATTCAAAAAACAAATTAGCAACATCTGCATAAAAAGCTGCATCATATTCTCTACTTTCCCGCAAAGCCTTATAACTGCGATAACGGTTATGCAATTCTGCGGCTTCTAAAGTTCGCAAATAATCTTTTTCGGCAGTCCAAACTTGCCCTTCAAAGCCTGAATTATCTAAAGAATATTGTGTATGACTTTTATAAACTGTTTCTTGTGTGGTATGAACTGCAACGGCTTTTTGTTGTGCTACTAAAGCACTATCTGTCAAAACCTCTTGTACATTCCAAAAATACATATCATTTTCATTCTCTTGCGAAGCAAAATCTGTTCTGCCATATTCTAATTCGTCTTGTATATCTGCCGAAAAATTTTTATCATACCAAACTCTGCGTTTTGCATATAAATTAGATGTTTTTTTAAAAGCATATTGTTCCGAACTAACATCTTCTGTATCTTCGTTTTGTAGATTAATATTTTTGTGTGAAATGTGTTTTTTGTAAAATTTGTATAAATCTTTTGGTGGTTCTAAGCCATAATGTAGATAATCTGCAACCGTTTCGGGCAAAATCCAAGATGTACCTTTTGCAGCAATATTGTGTTTTTTGCTAAGTTCTCGTATAATTTTGTGATTTTGTTCATAGTTTTTGGAAAGGTTAGCCAATTCCATTCCTATCCAAATTCCCTCAAACAAAGAACCTCTTGTATAATTGCTTGTAGCTATTTCTATTTGTTTAGTTGCTTTTACTTTGCCATTTCGTCCATATTGTAAGGTAATAGTGCCTAAGTCGTGTAATAATTTGCCCGAAAATTGCAAACCTAAAGGTGTTTTTTGCATTTGTACGTTGCCAAAATCACTTTTTTCATATTCTACTCCTAATAATTGACAAGGCAAAAATAGCATTTGGTTAATCACTTCGTTGATGGCAGTAGTATTCAAATCTATGTAAACTCCTCCAGACGAGGCAGCCAATTCAAACAAAGTTTGTGGAATAATAGGGGTGTTTTTTTTGGCAGAGTTTAGGCAAATAATAGGTTTTCGAGAAATAGCTCGGTGTGTTTTTTTGCCAAAATCATCTTCTCCATCAGACAAAATAATATATTCATCTGCCTCGTATTCCTCAAAATTTAGTGCATTAAGATTTGTTGCACCGTCAAAATCGAGGCTATATAAATATTTTCTAATATCGTTAAAATTGCCATTGTTGATAATAAAAGTTTTATCATTTTGCACTTCATTGCTAAACCCAATGACACGAAATTCTACTTCTTTTATTTTTTTTAGGTATCTATTAAGAATATTAGTTTCTAATTCTCGGTTTCTGTTTTTCCCTGAATAAGATTGGTCATAAAATAATATAATTTTTTTAGGCAATTCTTTTTCTTCTTTTTCCAAAAAACAAGGCTCTATTTCTGCATAAAAATAGGCAAAAGGTTGGTAAGAACTTTTGTGAGTAAAAATTTTGTCTTCCCCTTTGTATTCGATATCTCCTACAAAATCGTATTTTACCGAAAAGTTAAGTGCTTGAAATACAAATAGTTGCGAGTTTTTTTCAATTTTATTGAAGTTATTATTCTCGATAACTAAATTTTTGTATTCACTATGTAACATACTTGGCTTGCTGGGGCTTTGTATGCTGATGGCTATTTTTTCTAAAGTAGTTTGGGGCAAAGATAAGAAAAAACGATATTGATTAACAGTTGCCAACATTTCATAATCATAGCTTATGCTAATTTTTTGCCGTTTATTTGCTTTTATTCGTTGAATGGTATAGACAAAAGATGGATAAGAATTTGGAGGAAAAGCCTGTATCAATTTGTTTTTTTGTTCGTCTTGCAACTGCACCGTATTGTAATCATTATAGGAGTTTTCTACCACAAAAGCCTCCCGCAACATACTATCTGTTTGCACAGCAAAACGTCTAATCGTAAATTCTTTACCAATCGGCAAAACAAAAATACCTTCGCCAACTACATTTTTTGGTGCTTGGTCAAACTCCAAAATTATTTCCGAAAATACTTTTCTTCCAACAATGGTAACTTCGGCTTGATAGCTTTTCATTGCCTGATTTTCAAAAGTTCCTTCAGCCGTTTTTACCCACAACATAGGCGAAAAATCTTGTGCTATAGTTGAAATACAAGCACAAAAAAGTAGTAAAAATGCTTGTAAGTAAGTTTTAACATTTTTATACATAAAAAATAGTGTGTTGGTTTTGTGTGCTGGTCTATTAGAAAACAAAACCATTGCTTGTAGTTCCCCAAAATTACAAGTACGATAGAAGAAAGTATATTTTTTCATTGTTCGTTGGTTTAGCCTACTTTATCAAATTTACAATAATATTCTTTTTTTTTGTATGTATAAAGTATAAAAAAATAAGTTATGTAAGTTTTTTATGAAAATATAATTTTTAGATAACTAATTTAAGTTGTATAGTACGTAGCAACAAGCATATTTTAACTAAAAAATGTAGGTTGCATATATTAGTAGTACGGAACTTCAGTTCCATACAAATTATAGAAACCGAGATTTTTTTATTAAAATATGCTCTAAAAAGTCTGTTTCATTTGGTAAATACTACAATGGAATTTAGATTAAATCAATAAAGTAGAATTTGCAAATTGTATTCCTTGTTGTTTTGCTTGTTGATAGATAGGTTGCCCAAGGTGTCCTAAACCTGTAACGTCAGACATCGTATCTTCGAGAATAATCATTTTTTGTGCTAATGTTGGGGCAAAATCCATAGCTTGTTTTAAACTCGTAGCTACGCAATGAGATTTTGCTTGTCCTGCCAAATATACATGGTCGTATGCCTGTAAAGTATTTATCAAAGTGGTATTTAGTTGGGTTTCTGGTCTATCAGCTACGGGAATTTGTGCTGCAAAAATTCCAAAATGTTCACTTAAAGGATACGTACCTTTGCAAACGGTTTGGTATTCTTTGCCATCTTTAGCCCAAATTTTCAAAGCCTCCATCAGAATTTCATCTATTGCTGCACCTTTTGAGCCTATCAGGCAGTGTTCAGGCCAAATAAAATGTGGAAATTGTCCTTGTGCCTCCAATTTTGTGAGATATTCAGTAGCTTCCTTTGCAAAAAATTTAGGTTTCCATTTGCCACTTTGCACCTCTGCCAAAGTAATTTGGGTAAATGGGGCTGGGGATTGGTGTTGTGCATCTTCCCAAAAACTTGGGTGTGAAATATCATGAATTGGGTGCGTATCTAAAGTTACACAAATATAGTCTATTTGATTTTTGTTGCGAATGATAAAATTGTTGAGTCGTTGCATATCTGCGTCTGCACCTGCAACAAATAATGCACCATTGGGATTACAAAAATCATATTGTGCATCGATGATTAAAATTGCATTTTTTTTTGACATTTTATCGGTAGTTTAATTCCTAAAAGTAAAGTATGGCAATGACATTTTGTATATAACGGTATTAAATCTTAGATGCAAGTATATAGATTGTTTTCTTGTTTTTTTAATGCTATGCAAATAAAAAGTAGAAAACTTATACGCAAAATGATTTACAAGCTATTTTTTATTTATTTGATTTTTTTGTACGTTTGTCAAATTAATTTTACCTACAATGACTTCAACGCCTTTTACACAGCTAAAGTTAGCAAATTGTTCTTTATTTGCAAGTTTTGTACTATGTTTTTTATTGCCACAAGTTGGCATACTTGCCCAAGAAAATCGTTGTGCAAATATACAAACTCCAAGCTATTTTCAAGCTACAGAAAAAGTTTTGCAACAAACTCTCCAAAACAATGCTAATAACACTAATCTACGTAGTGAAAGAACTGAAACTACTTATACCATTCCTATTATTTTTCACATTATGCACCAAGGCGAAGCCGTTGGCGAAGGAAACAATATTAGCTATGAGCAGATTTTATCACAAATGACTGTTTTAAACGAAGATTATAACAAATTAAATGCAGATACTGTAGATACGCAAGCTATGTTCAAATCTGTTTCAGCATCTGCAAATATCAAATTTGTATTAGCAAGTGTAGATAATAAAGGTAATAAGTTAGCAGAACCAGGTGTAGAAAGACGTTTGATTAGTAAAAAACAATGGGAATTAGCCGAATTTCACGAGAAAATAGCACCTACTACTATCTGGAATCCTTTGGAATATCTCAATGTTTGGGTAATAGATTCGCTAACCTTAAATGGAATAGGCTATGTAGGTTATGGGCAATTTCCAGACGTAAATCCAAGTGATTTGGCAGGAATTCCAGCAAATATAAAACCATCTTCAGCTTCTGCCACAACAGACGGTGTTATTATGGACTACAATAATTTGGGTGCCTATAGACTCGCAAAAACTCCGCAGTTGGCACGTGCAAGACTCAACCAAGGTAGAACTTTAACCCACGAAATAGGACATTTTTTGGGAGTTAGACATATTTTTTCGGATAATGGAATCTGTGAAGATGATTTCTGTAACGACACTCCCATACAAAGCAATGCCACTCGTATTACAACCCCTTGCAACCTTGTGATAGGACGAATAAGTTGTGGTACTACAAGTATGGTGCAAAATTTTATGGATTATAGCCATGATATTTGTATGAATATTTTTAGCAAAGACCAAGTAGCACGTATGCGTATAGTTCTCGAAAAATGCCCAAGACGAAAAGAATTACTGACTTCTTCTGTAATCACAGGCACAGAAGACACTAATTTGCAAACAAATATTACAATTTACCCAAATCCTACAAAAGATAAAATTTACATCAAAAATTTACAACATATAATCCTAAAAAATTATATATTGCACAATACCTTAGGACAAACTTTACAAAAAGGGAGTTTTTTGAATAATAGTAACGAAATTTCACTACAAAATTTGCCACAAGGTATATATTATCTCGAAATATTGACCAATCAGGGTACGGTGGTTAAAAAATTGAATATAGAATAATTTTACTAAAACATATTTTTTATGCGTTTATATGCCTGTCTAACGAATAAATATTGTATGCTTGCTTTATTAGTAATGATACAATTTGTTGCTGTGCAAAAAGTTGGCTTTGCACAAAAAATAAAAATGCAAGGAACACCACACAAATTTGATAAACGGCAAGGAAATGGACTATTGGCAGAATATGAAGCTAAAGGAGATAATATTGTCAAGTCCTATAATGCAATAGATGCCCAAATAAATTTTGCGTGGGACACAGCAAGTTCGCAATATGCAGCACCAAATATAGATGTATTAGATTTTACTGCCAAATGGTTAGGTGGAGTATATGCACCAAAAGCTGGAAAATATACTTTTGTGGTAGAAGGAGATGATGGAGTAAGGTTATTTCTTAACGAATATCCCTTGATAGATGAATGGCAAGAACAAGCTAAAAAAACTTTTTCGCAACAAGTTACTTTAAAAGGGGAACAAATTTATGATTTGCGTTTGGAATATATACAAATTAGCGGAGGTACTGCCACTATTGCACTAAAATGGAAATTTGAGAATGATTCACTAAGTGTAATTCCGCAAAAATATTTGTTTTCAGATTATAACCGCAGACCACAGCAACCAATGGTTACTATAGAACACGAGGAAGCAAAACCTGTGCAAGTAGAAAATGAATTTGAAGACCTTATCAAAAAACGAAAAATAACTTTACAACATATTTCTTTTGAAAAAGGAAGTACAAAATTGATACAAGAATCTTTTGAAGAATTGGACAAACTTGCACAAAGCCTAAAAACAAATGCAAGTATCAAAATAGAATTAGCAGGACATACGGATAATGTAGGCTCTGAAAGTGCCAATGTTAGACTTTCTAAATTGCGAGCAGTTGCAGTTGCTAATTATCTTATAAAAAAAGGAATAGATGAAAAAAGAATTGTTACTACAGGGTATGGTAGCAAAGAGCCTATTACCGAAAATATAAGCGAAGAAGGAAGAATCCAAAATAGACGAGTAGAATTGCGAATTATCAACTAAAGAAGATTGTAAAATGAAAAAATATACACAAAGCCTATTTTTATATACTTTTTTGCTGACTATTTTTGTTTTGTTTGTGGCTGCAATGCCCAAAAATTACGGAATAACAACGAAACAAAACTATTCTACATCTGCCTCGATACCGTTGGAAGAAAAAAAATTGGAAAAAGAAGAAAACCAACAAACAAAAATTTCTCTCAAACAACGAATTATTACTAAAATAATTAGTAATAAAATTAACAAATATCTAAAAAATAAAACGCAAAATGCCCAGAAAAGTTTTCGTTTTAATTGGGCTGGTTTTTTGTTAGGTTTTATCCCACCTATTGGGCATGTTATTGCATATTTTTTGGATAAAATTAGCAGTGAAAACACTTATCTAAATTCAGCTTGGATTGGAAGCATCACTTTGGCGGTACTAATTTTGCTCCTTATATTATTAACCATATTGGCAATTATCAAGTAAAAAGATAAAATCTTAGTGAAGAATAGCACTAAACTTATTTTTTATTGCTTCGTTTTCCTCTGTAAATTTTCTTTCCAAACCCAAAATCAAGCTATTTTCTTGTTGGGAATTGCGATAAATTTTTCCATTCAAAACCTTAAAATGTTCTGTTACAAAACTTTCTACATTTGTAGTTGGTGTTAAAACCAGAAATTCATAATTTTTGTTGAGATGTTGCCAAACTTGTGCTTTGATAGTTTCCTTTGCTTTTTGGCTAAAAGAGGCTAATTCAGTTTCGTTTTTCTCTACATAACTTTGCAACACAAACACAAAATTGATAGTAAAATGATAAATCAATAAGGTATCTCTATCAAAAATACGGTTTTCAAAATGAAAATTTACTTTTGGATTTTGCGTGTCATCAAAACGAAAATTGTCTGCAAAATCTGCCATGTTTTGGTGGTCTATGTAACCTTGTATAAAAAAATTAGGCGTAATGTTATAACCTTCTGTTAGCTCATCACGATAACGAATATTTTGTAAATTTTCACCCTTTTTAGATAAATCATTAAATAAATTAAGATTATATTGAATAATATTTTTGGCGTAGGTATGCTGTTTATAAATACTATTCGAAGAAAATTTGGTCGTTTCTTTATAATATTTGGCATCTCCAATATAAAAAATACTATCAGGATTAAAAAACGACGTGTACTCAAAAATATGGTCGACAATTTTGCCATCTTCTTGGTTTTTCATTTTGTCGATATGACTGCCTTTGTCCGATAATAATTTGTCTATCATGTCCTCAAAAACAATGTTGTAATTACTACACAAAATAAATTCTTCCTTGCTTTCTTTAGCATTGCCTGAACTTCTTTTTTCAAAATAAGATAATAACAACAGTAGCAATTTTTTGAATTTATCGGTAAAATAATTATGGCGAATGTTTTTTAAACTTCGCAAGGCTTTTCTATCAAAATCGGCTTTTGCAGGTTCTACTACTGTATTTTCGAGAGAAATACTAAAACCATATTGCGTTTTGAAACGGTACAAAACTGTAAAAAAGATAGCTAACAATTCATCTTCGCTATTATTTTGTCGATTTCTTTGGTTAGTTTCTGTATAAATTGGTGTATTGTCTTGTAAAATTGGATTTTGTCGGCGAATAGTTTTTGCCCAATTTGTTTTTTTGAAATGCTGTTTTTCGTTTTCTTTTTGTGTAAAAATAATCAATTCTCTATTTTCTTGGTAAAAACGCAATAAACTAAAAACCAAATCTAATTCGCTAATAGCAGTATTTTCTATATTCGAAATAATGTTTTTGGTGGCTGTTTTTTCTGTAATTTCAGTTTCGAGATTTCGTGCTTGAAACTCTCGCAAAGACAGGTAAAAAATAAACGCAAAACGGTAAATAAAATGAATATCAGATTTTGATTTTTGGTAATCTTGCAAAAGTTGTAGAGCATTTTCAGTAACAAAACTACGCACAGGAATTGTAGCAAAAACAGTTTCGTTGCTATAATCTAAAAATATTTTAGGCAAAATGATTACTGTTTCGTTGGTTGCAAAATTGTTGTAATAACCCACAAAATCAATACTCACTTTGTTATTTTTTTTGTGATTATAATAGTCCGCAGGCAGCAAATTTTGGAGGGCAGCAAGTTCATAATCAAACTGTTCTATGAGTATTTTCATGGGATGAGGAATTAACAATAAGAGTTAAAAATATACTTTCCAAGTCTTAAAGACTTGGAAAGTTTGGTTTTTCATTTTTATAACTATATTTTCATGAAATTATGAATTGACAATATACTGAAAAATACCTACAATTTCGTCTAATTTTTCTAAAGTGTAAGTTTCGGTATCTAAACATAATTCTTTATCCGCCAAACGCATAAATTTCCAGCCCAAACCTGTTGTAACACAACCATAAATTATTGTTTGTGGTGTTTTATGTTTGATATTATAAACACTTGCCCCGACCATTTGTGCAGCACATTGTCCTTGTCCAAGTTCAAAATCGTGTCTTTCTGCCTCTACTAAGGTAAAAATTGGTGCAGAAATCATTTGCGTATATTTTGTTCGGGCAAGTATAAAATCACATTCGCCATTTAAGCCTAATTTTTTGTCGGCATCTAAACTCAAACCTGTATAAACCATCACTTCTTTATTATTTCTCTCTCGCAAATCCATAAGAATAGGAAAAACAATGCCTGATTTTCGAGCATCTTCACTACCAAAAGGCAAGGCTAATTCTTTACCCATTTCCAATAGTTTTCTCCATTGTTCATTGATTTTCAAGGGTTTAACATTCGGAAATAAGTTTTCTTCGCCATAAGTTAGTCCAAAATTATCGATAACATCTGATAATTGAAATTTGCTGTATGCCATGTTTTTTAAATATTTAGCTTTTACATTCTTGTAAGTATAATATCTTAATTTTAGGTTATAGAGTGATTATTTATTTTTCCACTATTCCATTATACGCCAAAAACGCCAACAATGTTTCTGTGCCTGTTTTCTTGTCAAATAAATCAGGGTATTTGAAATTTTC
>JBIKRY010000378.1:0-3947 GCA_044348925.1 Bernardetiaceae bacterium | reverse complement strand
GTAAGGATAAAAATGAACTTGGTTATAAATTCACAAATTTTGAGAAATAATTACTATTTTTCTTTCAATTTACCTGACTCATTCGCCTAAAGGCGAATATACGGTATCCGTAGTTCACGTTAAGATAGTATTTTTTCATACACATTACTAAGTAATTGCTACTATTGGGTGGCTTTTAGCCACCCAATAAGCATTTTCGTGTTTATGCCCATTTCTAAGTTATGAATAGCCAAATAGTTAGGTAATTTAGGACTTAGAATTTACAACTACTTATTACAAATTTCATCTAACGTGCAGGGCATGGCAAAGGTGTGGGTTTCCAGCACAAAAATTCAATCGTATTCCAAAGTTCAATTCAGCACTTCTTCGGCAGTCCGATTCTGCCCCGCTTTCGCCAAGCCAATGTTAGGCACAGTTTTACTCTTTTGCACTTCGCAGTTGTTCTATTTGTTCAACTGTTAAGCCTGTATCTTCTGAAATTTCCTCGTTTGTTAAGTTGCGTTTAATGAGTTTATTAGCAATTTCAACGGCTTTTTTGTAATTTTCGTCTTTGCGAATTTTCTCCTCTGCTTCCATTTGCAAAGAAAGTACCTCGCTTGCTTTGACGTGTAAATAGTCTAAATAACGGTTGTATCCATATTGCTGTTCTTTATTCAAACGCATAATGTCTAACACTTCTTTTGCCTCTGCCAAGCCTTTTGCCTTAAATTCGTCTTTCACTTCGTTATTTTTTAAAAAGTAAATCCACTCGTCTAAGGTATCTTTTGCCATATCATTGAATTGATTAACTTTGATAATATAATATTCAGGAAAAATATCTGCAACTGTTTGTTTAACAAAAGCCTTTTTCTGCTTATTGGAAAGTTGTAGGGTATCTTTTTCGTGTAGCCCGTGAAAGTTGGTTGTGCCTTTGTAAATATAATCTTTACCTTGTCCCAAATCAAAATAAACAATGTTAATAGATATTACTTTTTTAATTTCCAAATAGGTTTGACCTATATTCAAATTTTCTGTTAAAGCCTTTGCTGCACCATAAGCCATTCGTTGAAAGTAATCTATTTCGTAAGTATTCTGAATTTCCACAATAATTAACTCGTTTTTAGAGTTCTGGGTCAAAATATCTACCCTGTTGTATTTGTCTTCCTCTGTTTCTTGATTGCCTTCGCTTTCTAAAATCTTTTGGATTTTGATGTCATCAAACAAAAGTTCAGACAAAAAACCTTCCAAGACAACAAAGTTTGCCTTGTTGCGAAGTAATTTTTTGACAGCCCAATCAAAACGAATTAGTTTTTTGCTCATAACGTCATATTTTGTTTATAATACTACATTTGAAATTACCAAAATAAAATTGTATTTCAACCTTGAATCTGTGAATATTTATTTTTAGACTTGTACAAGGTTTGTAAAAAATCATTATGCACTTTTCTCTCTACTCCATTATAGGTTTATTTAAAATTCTGACTAACGTATTTTTTGAAACACCAAAACCGTTTGTTCAAAGTTTTTCATAGCTTGTATTACTTCCTGTAATACAATTTGTTCTTTTTTATCGTAATAAATTTGATTACAACTGCCTGAAATTTGTATGATTATTTTATTTTTCTGTAATTCATAATCTACTTCAAACCAAACTGGATTATTTTTATTAGCAACTGTTTGTATATTTGCCAAATTACGCACAATATAGTCATCTGGAATAGTCAAAATAATTTTTCGTTTAAATAACTTATTAAAATCTTGTTCTATAATTTCTCCCTCGCCCCCTTTAAATTCTTGTGCCAATAAATCTCCTATCCTAAATAAAAGTTTATCTCCTGCTTTTTCTATAAGTGTAGTAGATAACAAAGAGGTTTCTATATCCAAAAACGTACTATTCGTTACTGTATTATTTGGATAGGCAATAATTTTGGTATCTGCAAGAGCTACGTCTGCTATAGTAGTTCTAAAAATTCTTTCGGACAAACTTTGTTTATTTTCTGTCATCTCGTAGGCGTATGCCAACGAACTTGCATAATATCCGCTAAAATGCCTGCGACAAGTGCCTTTCATCTGATAGTTTTCGGTATCAAATGTAAGCACAAATTCTTCTTCATCTAAAGTCGTATTGGCATTGGCTGCTACAATTTCTTTGATTTCGGTACTTGCCAACTGAAAAGAATATTCGATAAATAATCCATCTTGTGCTGTCAAATAAGGTGGTATCAAATTATATCTATACGAAATATTATTAGGTGCTAAATATGCTTTGCTTTCTGGGAAATAAAATAAATAATGTTCCAAAAAAATCCAATTTTCAAAATCTTTGTCAAATTTAGCTTTATTTCTATTCGAAGTTAATACCATTTGATTAGAGATTTTAGCTAAATCAAAAAATAATGCAAATAGACGAACTATACCTAATTTATTAGCTTGTCCTTTTTCCAAAATATCTTTCAAATTATCCGAACTGCAATTTTCTTCCATGCGGATATTTTCTTTAATAAAATTTTCGATAGCAATAATTTTTTGTGTTGTTGTTTTGGTATTTTTTAGTAAATTTTGGACTATATTTTTGGCAGTTTGTATTTGTTGTGTTGGTAGTTTTTGGAACAGATATACAGATTCTGCCATAAATTGTGCTGCACTATTCCATGTAAAAATTTTTCTGTTTGCTTGGTCAGTGTAATACAATAATTTGAAATCTACTCTACCTATTTTGCTTTCTGCTGGATTAGCAATGTTTGGAGAGATAAAATTATTCAAATAAGTATCTACCATTTCCACATACAAAGTAGTTTTGTTGGCATAGTTTGTATGACTGCGAATAGCTGGCAAATTGTTGTAAGATTTTGCCTGAAAAACAATATTTTGGGGGGTAATTATTTCTAAAGTTATATTTTTGCTATGTATTCTATGTTCAAATATCTCTCTTCCAAATAATCTTGGTCTTTGTTCCAAACTGTAATAATATTCTATTTCTCCGCCAATTTCTGCTCCTTCTATAGCAAAAATTTTGTAAGCTGTATTATTGATATTTTCTATTTCTTTGATATTATTGGGATTTACCTCTGTAATTTTACCTGTTGCACTAATAAATCTTGCACGTAAGCTAAGAATTTGTATGGTATTATCGGTAGGAATAGACACTTTGTTAAACATCGAAACCGCATCTATAGTATTGACACGAATAATTTTATGAATAGTTTCGATGGCTTTCAATTCGTGTTTCTCATCAAAAACATATTCTATAATTCGCAAATCTTTGAGAATAATGGCTGCTTCTTTGGCTTCTTGCTCTGTCAATACTAATAATTTGCGAGATTCCTGCCATTTGTAATTTTTATGTTCAAAAGACAAAATATTATTTGCATAGCTATCTAATGAAAATAGCATTACAAAAAAACTTACAAAGAAAGTGCGGTATAGAGTCATGGAAGTTTTTGGGAAAAGAAATGGAATTGAAAGATACTACTTTTACGACATTTTCGCAAAAAATGTTATAATTTTTTGATAGATATACCTACATATTCTTTTCTTTCAAACTTACATTATTTACACAAACAACTGCCAAAAATTGTCTTCGGGTAGTGTTGCTACAAATTCCATTTCTTCCTTTTTAATCGGATGCACAAAACGAATACTTTTGGAATGTAAGTAAATTCTGCCGTCTGTTGCTGCTATTGGAAAACCATATTTTATATCTCCTTTGATAATAGCCCCTAAAGTAGCTAATTGCACTCGAATTTGGTGTGGTCTGCCTGTAATTGGTTGCACTTCGAGCAAATAATGCCCTTGTTTTTCGGCTAATACCTTAAAATCTAATTCGGCTTTCAAACTTCCCTTTACTTCTTTGGCATACGCCTTGACCATATTTTTCTGGGCATCTTTGACCAACCAATGTGTCAAATGCCCTTGGTCTTGCATAGGTCGTTTTTTTACGATTGCCCAATAGGTTTTTTGCACTTCTC
>JBIKRY010000107.1:0-14064 GCA_044348925.1 Bernardetiaceae bacterium | reverse complement strand
CATGCGGTCTATCAGAACATTAGAAGATAGTGATGTGTGTATTGTGTTGATAGATGCTACGCAAGGTTTGGAATCTCAAGACGTGAATATTATCAATCTTGCCAACCGTTATGGCAAAGGCATTGTGCTAATGGTAAACAAATGGGATTTAGTACCTAATAAAGAATCTAATACGGCTGCCAAAATGGAAAAAGAAATTAAAGAAAGATTGCACCCAATTAGTTATATGCCAATCTTATTTACTTCGGTTTTGACAAAACAACGTATTTTTCAAGCTGTAGAAAAAGCCGTAAAAACATACGAAAATAAATCTCGCAAGATTTCGACTTCGCATCTCAACAAATGGTTGGAAGAGGCTCTGGAACACTATCCACCGCCAGCTATCAAAGGAAAAATGGTTTCTATTAAATATGTAACACAATTTCCTGCCAAAACACCAAGTTTTGCGTTTTTCTGTAATATGCCACAATATATCAAAGAACCATATATGCGATATTTGGAAAACCGTTTACGCGAAACTTTTGACTTTGAAGGAACTCCATTGAGATTGTTTTTTAGAAAAAAATAATATTTTGAGGCTAAAATGAGGAATGTAACATAGCCTTTAAGCTAATTTTAGATTATTGACAAAGCAAATAAATGGTTACTGTAAAAATTCCATTACAAAAACCTAAATTCTCCAATTCTTAAGACTTGGAGAGTTTAGGTTTTAAATCTTAAAATAATTTTTATTTTTTAAAATTTAATCTACAACTGAAAATATCGAGTAACAATCATTTTATTTCCCACACCTATTTCCTATTTTAATTCTTCTATGAAAATATCTCTTATTGGTTATGGAAAAATGGGCAAAATTATAGAACAAATTGCCCTTCGCAGAAATCATAGCATTAGTTACAAAATCAGCCAAAGTAATCAGCAAGATATTCAACAAATTAGCCCTGCTAATACAGATGTTGTTATCGAATTTACCCAACCTGAAGCAGCATTGCAAAATATCAAGGCTTGTTTGCACAAACAAGTTCCTGTGGTTTGTGGTACTACAGGCTGGTTGGAAGCTATTGCAGAAGTAGAAACCCTAAGCATAGAAAATAATACCGCATTTTTACACGCATCTAATTTTAGTATTGGGGTAAATATTTTTTTTAAGGTAAATGAAATTTTGGCGAAACTGATGGAAACCCAACCGCAATATGCCGTAGGTATAGAGGAAATTCACCACCTACAAAAAAAAGATGCACCAAGTGGCACTGCGATTGTACTTGCTGAAGGAATTATACGGAATATAGCTCACAAAACTACTTGGAAATTGGAAGATAATTCCCAAAAAGATAAGGTAGCAAGCAGAGAAAATACGGAAATTTTGCCTATTACTGCCCTACGTTTGCCCGAAGTTCCAGGCACACACACGATTCGTTATACTTCTACACAGGATAGCATTTCTCTCACACACGAAGCACATAGCCGCGAAGGTTTTGCGTTGGGTGCTGTAATTGCTGCAGAATGGCTACAAAATAAAAAAGGGAATTTTACGATGCAAGACGTAATAACATGGTAAAAGTAAGCTATAAAAACAAATAGGTAATTATATAGAAATTAGGCTTGTTTTATTTGGTTTTGTTTGTCAAAAAAACATTGATTTATTTTAAGTTTTACTTTCCAAAATCTTTTTTACATTGGTATGTATTCCAATTTTGGAAAGTTTTTTTCTTTCATATTATTATTCTTGTAAGTTTTTTAGTTTAATAATTTCGATTGCAATTTCTACTAAAACTTCTTTATTGGCAATTTCGCCATCTAAGCTATACACAATAAAAACTTTTCCACCGTATTGTGCTTCAAAATCTTCAAAACTTGCTTTCATTCTTTGAGAAACAGAATAATTGCCAAAATTAGACTTGGCAGTAACAGGTTTTATTTGAATACCAAAGGCTTTTTTGCCAACCCAACCTAAATAATCAATGTCAAGGCATAGGTCTTTGCTATGTTCTGGTTCAAAAGTTTCAATAATAATGTTATTAAAAACTTTTCGTAATGATGTTATTGTGTGCATTATTATTCTAAATATTTAAAACTTAAATTCATTCTACTTTTTTTCAAAGTTAAATCTAAACTAAAAATGTTATTCACTTCTACGCCCAAAGGTGTAAGAAAAACTTGGTCATAGTCTGTTGTAGATTTAATTTTTTCGATTAAACCTAATTCAAGGCAATAATTACTGCACCAAGTTAAAAACTCGTGCATTGTTCTGCCATTGTAGGAAACATTAAATAAACCATTTGCTATATCCAACTTGCTTTGCCCAAATTCGTGTTTTTTTGGTAACCAAGCACCATTGGTAACTTCAATAAATCGTAAAAACCAATAAACATTAACTTTATGAATTTTATCATCCCAATTCCCATTTGTTAGCACTTTTAAAAGTAATCTTTTTTGTTCATTAGTTAGATTTATAGAAGAAACATTACTTGTATTATAAACAAATGGACTAATATTTTTTACAAATAATTCGCCATACGTTGTAAGTATGTATTTGGATTTTTTCAATATAAATAGCTCGAAATCAAATGCAATTCTTTCGTGGCAGTTAAAATTAGTTCTACTTTTACTTGGATTATCAAATGGCGTAAATATTTCCTCACTTGTTAATTCCTCTTTCCCAAAATCTAAAAAAGGCTTCATTATTTTATTTAGCCACCTTAAATAACAAATTGTATAATTTTTAGGATTAGGCAAAGCCAATCCCACATTCAAACTTAATCTTTCTACGGTATTTGTGTATAAACTTTTGACATTTTCTAAGGAATAAGTTTGTATTAAAATATCATTCTCTTTCCCAAATTTCTCAATAATTTTTCTATTTTTAATATTTGTTTCTTCTGCATATAAAATACAATAATTGGTTAAATCAGAGAACTTTACATTTTTATAATTTAATGTTTGAGTAAAACAATAATTTAATTTTGCTTTGTTATCAAGTGCAGTTTCAAGTTCAACAATAAGATGTTTATTATCGGAATTAGCCAATACAAAATCTATTCTACCAAAATCAGTAGTAATTTCTTGCCCTATTATCTTTGCAATATCAAAATCAAGAAATTTACTTAATTCTGGTGGGTTATTTAGTAATGTCCATTGTACTAATGATTCGACCATAGATTTTTAGTTTAATTGATTTTTACCATTTCTTGGATGCGGAAAACTTCCCATAATACTTGCCCCGCCTGTGGTGTTCATCGTGGTTGCTTTTTGCCAAATAATAGAACCCATAAAATCGAAGCCTATGGTTTCGCAAAATTTAATAATTTCGCTATGAATTGGAATTATTTTATAACGACCATAATAAACTGACCTTGCAAACTGGTCGCCAATATTAATACAAAGTCTACAACCTTTGTGCAAAACTCGATAACATTCCTGCCAAGTTAAATTCAAATGATTGATATAAGTTTCATAATCATCATGAAAACCTATCTGATTTTCTGTTCCATAATCTTTTAATTGCCAATAAGGTGGCGAAGTTGCAACCAAATGAATACTCTCATCTCTTAATTCGGACATTTGCCGGCAATCACCATTGATAATTTTATGATATGTTTTTTGCATATTGTTAGCTATTTTATTACAAAGGTAGCTAATATTTTGATATAAAATATTGAAAATAAAATTATTTTGGGTAATAATTTTGAGAGTAAAAACTATCACAACTAACAACTGTATATTCGCCTTTAGGCAAAAGAGGCGTGATTAGAAGGTAAATATAACAAAGTTTTAGGCACTTTTCCTGTAGAAGAACAAAGATTTTTATTTACATTTAGCTATTTTAATTCGCCCAAAGACGAACCTACACTTACTCATAAAATTATATACTATTTTAAACATAATCTTAAATAGGTAATAATTTTCTAAAAATTACATCTTAATCCTTATCTTTGCCATAGAAATTTTAGTATAACTAAGTTACTACTACAATGCAAACATCATCACAAAAAATAAAATAAAAAAAATGAAAAAAGTTTTTATGGCAGTATATAGCTCGGTAGAGTATTATCCACCAACCTTAAATGCTTTAGCTTGCTTACAGACAAAGTTTGATAATTTATTTATTTTATCAAGAAATGTACTAAAATTATCGTGGACATATTCTCCAAACATACAAAATATTCAAAGTGGTAAATTTACACCTATTCGCGAGGCAGAAAAAAAATCTACGCTGTGGAAAATAATGTCTTTTGTGCTTTATACTTGGAATATGTGGAAAACAATTCGCACACAAAAACCTGATTTAGTAATACTTTATGACAATATTCCTACTTTATCTTATTATTTAGTACAGTTTTTTATTGGTTACAAACCTTTTTTATGGTATCATAATCATGATGTGGTGGATAAAAAAACTACTACAAAATATACTATTACTTGGTTTGCTATCATGGCAGAACAACGAATATTTAGGTATTTAGATGCTTTCTCATTGCCTTCCGAAGACCGTAAACAATATTTTCCTTTAGAAATACTCAAGGGAAAATATTATTTTATTCCAAATATGCCCGCAAAATCGTTTTATGGTGCCTATTATACCCCTAAAGTAATCGAAGATGCTAATATTCACATAGTATATCAAGGTTCTTTAGCAAAAGGGCAAGGCTTTGAAGAATTAATAAAATTAGTATCAAGTAATAAATGTACTAAAAAAATATATTTTACTATAAAAAGTTTCTATTCTTATCAACAATACAATACAGAATTACAACAGGAAATTGAAAAATGTCATTTAGAAGAACAAATAAAATTATTAGATACAAGTCCTTACAAAGAAATGCCTTTGTTTACTAAGAAACATCATATAGGATTGGCTATTTTTTCCGAACAATCTATTATTAGAAATACAGCAGGCACTTCATCTAATAAAATTTATGAGTATATAGCAGTTGGGTTACCTGTTATACTTTTTGATAACGAACATTTTAGAAAATATCTTGGCAAATACTCTTGGGCATTTTTTACAGATTTATCCGAAAAATCTTTGATGGATTGTATAGAAAAGATAATTGCCAATTATGAAACCTTGAGCCAACAAGCAAACAAAGATTTTATGGCAGAACTTAATTTTGAAACGTATTTTGTGCCTGCTTTAGACGAAATAATGAAAAAAATTAGCTAAAAAATATTTAATACAATAATAAGTATTTTAAATAGTAAGCTGAAATTAGTTGCAATTATTTTGATTACTAAATTATTGATAATCAAATATTTACATAATTTAGAACTTACAATTAAAAATCTATACTTACTTATATTGTATTAAATATTTTTAAAACTCAAATTAAGTTAGCATTACATTATCGCAAATCTACTTCATAAATATTTTTGTATTTACTTTTGTCAAAATTGAAAAAATTATCTTCTAATTTCAAATTAGCAACTAATTGCTGAATGGTGATGACTGTTCTTTTTCCACTTTTATCAAAAATTTGAAATTTTTTCAAAGTCTTTGCTTTTTTATTTATCCATAATCTAATCTTAAAATATTCTTTTTCTTTGTCTAAGGGTGTTAAATCAATAACTTCATAGACCTCGTTTTCTATTTTTTCATCTTCGATATACAAATATTTAAAACCTTTTTTGTAGAGATGAAAAATTTGTGTAATATTAATTTCTTCAGTTTCTGGTTCATAATTGGTAATAGTAACCTCATTTTTTGCATTTTTATTTTCTTTTTTTGCCTTAATATATGTCCAAACTGTACTACCATTATTATATACTTCTTGCCAATCTGCTAATTGTAATTTATATTTATTGCCTTTTACAGTAATATTTCCTGTAAAACTTTCGTCTATATTTTCGGTTTCGCTATGTACCGAACAAGTAAAATCTACTTTGTAATTGGTGTTTTTTTTTTGCAAATCACTCATTTGCTTGAGAGTTTCTTCGGCTTTAGCATCATATTGTGCTATTGCTAAAGTTGGAAATAAGCTAATAAAAAAAAGAAGGATTATTCTCATGATTTCTAAAATAAAATGTGTTACAAAGTTTTTCTCAATAATTATTCCAAATTAAATTTTGGCAGAGATTGCTATTTTTTAGCAACATCTTTGCAAGTTTACTACTATTTTATGTACCTTGCAAAAACCATTTTTTAACCAATAACCCAATACAAAGATGAAAACCAAAGAGGAGATTGTACAAAATTGGCTACCACGTTATACAGGTACGCCATTAGATAAGTTTGGAGATTATATTTTGCTAACAAATTTTGGGAGTTATCTTGAAATGTTTGCCAAAAAATTTAATGTAGAAATAATAGGTAAGGACAAACCTATGCAAACCGTAACTTTTGAGAGAATTACCCTTATCAATTTTGGTATGGGAAGTGCTATGGCTGCTACTGTAATGGATTTATTATCTGCCATCAATCCTAAAGCAGTATTATTTTTGGGCAAATGTGGGGGCTTGAAAAAGAAAACACAGCTTGGCGATTTGGTATTGCCTATTGCTGCCATTCGTGGCGAAGGTACAAGCAATGACTATATGCCTCCCGAAATTCCTGCTTTGCCATCTTTCCGTTTACAAAGAGCAGTATCTTCGATGATAAAAAAACACGAATTAGATTATTGGACAGGCACTGTTTATACCACCAACCGTAGAGTTTGGGAACATGACAAAAAATTTAAGAAATATTTGCAAAAAACAAGAGCCATGTGTATTGATATGGAAACTGCTACAGTATTTACGGTAGGTTTTGTCAATGAAATTCCACACGGTGCTTTGTTGTTAGTTTCGGATAATCCAATGGTGCCTGAAGGGGTAAAAACCGCAGAAAGTGATAAAGTAGTAACCTCTAATTTTGCGGAACAACATTTGCAAATTGGTATAGATGCCCTCAATGAATTAGCAAATTCTGGCGAATCTGTAAAACATTTGCGTTTCGAGTAGATTTTTTGCCAAGTAGTAGAATTTTTTGCCTATTGTTTGCAAAAAATTCTACTATTTTGTTTTTAGTATTTTAATTATTCTATAATATGCTACGTTATTTTATTTTTATTGGTCTAATTTTAGTAAACTTTGCTTGTAATTATCTCAATTTTAAGCAAAAAGATGACACAGATAACAAAGTTTTGGCAAAAGTACACGGCAAATATTTGTATCTGAAAGAGGTAAAACATTTGTTAAATAATGCAGATGCACAAGATAGTGCCAATATTTTACAAAGATATATAGATACTTGGGTAAAAAGGCAATTATTATTTTATGAAGCAGACGAAAAAGCTGAAATAGATAGAGAGGAATTGGAACGGAGAACAGAAGAATACAGATACCAATTATTGATGTATGCTTACCAAAAACAGTATATCGAGGCTAATTTGGATACCGTAGTTACGAGTGAGCAAATCCAAAAATATTATACCGAAAATATCCAAAATTTTGAGCTAAAACAACATATTGTGCGTTGTATTTATGCCAAATTTCCCAAAGATGCACCCAAAAAAGAGGAAATGCAGGCGAAAATAGCTACAGATAATGCAGACGATATCGAAGATTTTAAATCCTATTGCTACATATATGCAAAAGAGAAAAATATCAAAGATTCTATCTGGTTGCCCTTTGAACAAGCTATTGCTTATACGCCTTTTGCAGGTATAGAAAATGCCATACAATTTTTAAAAAATACGAAAAACAGTGTGCAGGAAGACGATAATTTTTGGTATGTTTTACGAATTTTAGACTATAAAATGGCAGACCAAGTGTCGCCTGTTGCATACGTAAAAGAACAAATTGTGGCAACGATTCTCAATCAACGCAAAATTATTTTGCAACAACAACACGAAGAAGGAATTTTGGCTAAAGCTCGTAAAACAGAAGATTATGAAATTTTTTATCCCAAATAAAATAGATTTTATCTATTCATTCCAACTGTTTCTGTGCCATTGCGTTTAGAAAAGAAAGTTTTGCGTTTAAACTCGTAAGATTGTCCCAAGTAAGTACGTCTAACCAATTCATTTTCTACTAAAATTTCGGGGGTGTCGGAAATCAAAATTTTGCCTTCTGCCAAAATATATGCTCTATCGGTAATAGACAAAGTTTCGTCGACATTGTGGTCTGTAATTAAAATTCCTATGTTTTTTTGGCGTAATTTATAGACAATAAACTGTATATCTTCTACCGCCAAAGGGTCAACGCCTGCAAAAGGTTCATCTAAAAGCACAAATTTGGGGTTCATTGCCAAACTTCGTGCTATTTCGGTTCTGCGTCTTTCGCCACCCGAAAGCACTTGCCCCATATTTTTGCGGACATGTGTCAAACTAAATTCTTCTAATAAACTTTCTACTTTTTCTTTTTGTTCTATTTTGCTAAGATTGGTCATTTGTAAAGGTGCTAAAATATTTTCCTCTACAGTTAGTTGCCTAAAAACAGAAGCCTCTTGTGCCAAATAGCCTAAGCCTTTTCTTGCCCGCATATACATAGGCAACATGGTAATGTCTTCGTTATCAAGATAAATATGTCCTTTGTTTGGCTTTACTAATCCTACAGTCATATAAAAAGTGGTCGTTTTGCCTGCACCGTTGGGACCTAATAAGCCTACTATTTCCCCTTGTTCTACATACACAGATACGTCATTGACCACAAAACGATTTTTATATTTTTTTACTAAATTTTCAGCTCTTAAAATCATACTTTTATATTGCTAAATTAAGTTTTTGTAGGGTTTTGTTAATAAAATTTCTCAAAATCATTATCCTGCAAATTTACAACATAAAAGCATAGCATAATAATTTTATCGTTAATCCTTGTTAAAATATGGAGATTTTTATAGAGTAGTAAATGTAAGTAATGTAAGTTGCTTAATAGTAGTGTGTAGCTCCAGCTATGCACGTTTTTATTAGTAAAAATATTTTTTTTCTACCAAAATGATTATTTTTTATAGGAAATAGGTATAAAAATTGTACATTTTGTTGTGTGGCTGGAGCTATGCAACTTACATTAATTATTTAGCAATAAAAAGAAAAATAAATACAACCACAAAGCATCTAAAAAATGCCAATAAGTGGCTGCTAATTCTATTTGTAACAAAGATTTTGCGTGTATTTTGTATTGAAACGTAGCAACTAATGCAAAAATAAGTACCACTAAACCACCTAATAAATGTAATGCGTGCAAAAAAGACAAAACATAGACAAACGAACCAGCAGGATTAGATTGATTGCCACCAAAAAATACACCAATATCCACCAAAGCCCCCCAACCCATGACTTGCATTACCAAAAAGGCAATTCCCAAGACAAAAGTAATAGAAATAGCTATTTTTAAAGTAGCTAAATCATCTTTTTTGGCACACATATACGCCCAGTGCATAGTGCCACTACTTACTAACATAATGGCACTACTTGCCCAAAAAATAGAAGGCAAATCAAATTCGAGCCAATTTCCTTCAGCAGCACGTACGATATAGGCACTCGTAAAAGCACCAAAAAGCATAATAATCGTAACAATAAACAACCACAAAGCAAATTTCTTTGGGTTCATTGCCAGCGTAGGCGTTGGCTGGTCTTGAAAGTTTGCTTCTCTTTTCATATAAGTAACGGTAAAATGTGTATATTTTAGGATAAAACTATGTGTATCTATATTTGTTTGCAAATATACAAAAATGGAATTAATTTTTGAAGGAGCTGCAAAATTAGTTTTGAAAATTACAAGCTTGACGCTAAATTTTATCTTTTTTATTAGCTTGTTTACCTTTTCTATTGCCACAAACAAAACCAAAAAATCCTTTGTAGAACTTGTAAAAAAGTATTTTTTTTTTGAGATTGAAAAACCAAAATAACTTAGTAATTTTGCAATTATTATCTACACTTAACTTGTAGTTAACCAATAAAGTAATTTATGCAAGATATTATCCGCCTTTTGCCTGATTCTTTAGCAAACCAAATTGCTGCTGGTGAAGTAGTGCAAAGACCTGCCTCCGTAGTCAAAGAACTACTCGAAAACTCGATAGATGCAGATAGCAAAACTATTAGGCTATCTGTCAAAGAAGCAGGGAAAACGTGGATTCAAGTCATAGATGATGGCAAGGGAATGTCTGAAATAGATGCCCGTATGTGTTTTGAAAGACACGCAACCTCCAAATTACGCACTACTGATGACCTGTTTGCAATTCGTACTTTAGGATTCCGAGGCGAAGCTATGGCTTCTATTGCTGCAGTAGCTCAAGTAGAAATGAAAACACGCCAACAAACACACGAACTTGGCACAGCAATACACATTGAAGGCTCGAAAATTATCCAACAAGAGCCTTGTCAAACACCTGTAGGTACTAATTTGGTAGTAAAAAACCTATTTTTTAATGTACCCGCAAGACGAAACTTCCTAAAAACCAACTCTGTAGAGTTACGACATATTATAGACGAATTTTTGCGAGTGGCTTTAGCATACGCAGAAATATCTTTTGTATTGTATGTAGATGAGGAAGAAATTTATAACCTAAAAAGTGGCAATATTGCACAAAGAATTGTAGCTATTTTTGGCAAAAATTACAAAGAACAAATTATTCCTTGTAGCGAAGAAATACCAAATCTAAAAATTAAAGGATATATTGGAAAACCAAGTATTTCTAAAAAAACACGCGGAGAACAATTTATTTTTGCAAACAATAGATTTATCAAACATTCCTATCTACACCACGCCATTATTGCAGGTTACGAAGGAATTTTGGCAAGTGAAAACTTCCCTTTTTATGCAATTTATATAGACATTGACCCAAAACGAATAGACATCAATGTGCACCCAACCAAAACAGAAATAAAATTTGAGGACGAAAAAATTGTCTATGCTATTATTAATGCCGCAGTAAAAAAAGCATTGGGAAAAAACCAAGTCATTTCGCCTTTAGACTTTGAATTAGATGCAAATTATATGTTGGCAGGACGAATGCAAATAGAAGACGAACACGGCAACAACAACGAAAATACAGAAAAAACAAGCAATAACGAAAACACACCACAAGAATTTGCAAAAAAATTAACAAATAACTATACCAATTTTAGGAATACTGCCGAACAAAATTATCTCAAAAATTGGGAAATGCTTTATCAACAAGACGAAACTGAACAGGAAGCAGCAGAAGAAGAAGATTTATTTTCGGTTACGATGGCAAGTGCTGCCTCCAATACAGATAGTAGCAACTATAACCAAAATGATAGTGCAACAGCCAGCGAAAAAACAGTATTTCAATTACACAATAGCTTTATTATTAGCCAAGTTAAATCTGGTTTGTTGGTCATAGACCAACAAGCAGCCTCCGAAAGAATTTTGTATGAAAGATTTATTGGGCAGTTGGATAGACGACATGGCATTGCACAACAATTACTATTTCCACAAACTTTGCGGTTATCGACAACCGATATTATGTTATTGACGGAGTTGGAAAGTGAACTGCCTGCTTTGGGATTTCAAATTGAAACCCTCAACAAAAATGCTATTTTATTGAAAGGAATTCCTGCTGATTTGAAAAATGTAGATGAAAAATCTCTCTTAGAAGGATTGATAGAACAATATAAAATGAATCGAAGTGAAATTTCTATTCCCAAAAGAGAAGCAATAGCAATAGCAATGTCTAAACAATTTGCCATAAAAAGAGGCACTTTGTTGATTCCCAGCGAAACATCTGCACTTATTGCCGAACTTTTTGCTTGCCAAAATGCAAACTATACTCCTGAAGGACAAAAAATATTTACTATTTTGAGTGTTGGTAAATTATATGAATTGCTAAGTTAGCTAAAATTATAGACAAATTACAAGTAAATACCTTAAGAGATTAACTAAAATATTCCTATCCAAATTAGAAATAGGATAGGAATATTGGTCATTTTTTTCTATTATAAATTCTCTCCTACAAATTTGTAAAATTCTTTTCTGAAATCAGCATACAAAGCAGTAAAAGTTTCCATTTTTGCCCTTTCTTCTTGATGGTCTTCGAATAATTTATGGTCAAATGCAGTTACATTTTTCTGTGCAATAGCTGCCAAATGTTGCTCACTACGTTGAATATCATGTTTCAATTTCTCCAAATGATTAGTTTGTATGCTTAGTTTATTTTGAAATTGCTCAATTTTAATCGTAACGTCTATTTGATTATTATGGCGAGCAAGTTCATCTAACCGATTTTGAAAAATACTTAATTCTTCTTTATTAAAAGAAAGTTGATTTGCCCACAATTTATGTTCAAAATGCAAATCTTCTGCATGAACTTTTTTTACTTTTTGCGTTTCCATATTATTAATGTGCTAAGGTTAAATATTTTTACAAAGTTATTTACCTATTGCCAATAAAATAAGAACATAAGTTTGCAAGGAAAGTGATTTTTATCACATTTTTTAGTCATTTAGACAGATTTTGATAACAATAGGTGGGCTTTACCTATGATATACTGTGCAGGCAGCAGTTATATTTGTATGTATATTTTTCGAATAAAAAAAGCCATAAAATCTAAGATTTTACGGCTTTTGTGAACTTGCCGGGATTCGAACCCGGGACCCCAACATTAAAAGTGTTATGCTCTACCAGCTGAGCTACAAATTCATACTATCTTTATTTCTTATTTGTGCGCACGAGAAGATTCGAACTTCCACAAACTTACGCTTACCACCCCCTCAAGATGGCGTGTCTACCAATTTCACCACGTGCGCATCTTTTTAAGAGTTTTAATTTGGGTTACAAAGTTAAGTAATTATTTTTAACTTTCCAAATTATTATTTTTATTTTCAATTTTTTGTGAACTTGCCGGGATTCGAACCCGGGACCCCAACATTAAAAGTGTTATGCTCTACCAGCTGAGCTACAAATTCAGAACAAAGAACAGCTTATCTGTTAATTGTGTTTGCAAAGAACAGATTAAAATTTGGTTTATTAAACTTTTTACTGTTTATTGCGGTGCAAAGTTACAACCATTTATCAATAAAGCAAATGTTTTTGAAAAAATTATTCGTATTTTTATTTATTTTATTTTCTTGTGTCTTAAAAAACACATACGGGCAGGGCAATAACCTTAAATTAGGCGTTGCAGATAAGGATTTTGAGCAAAAAAAATATGCGGAGGCATACCAAAATTATGAAGATATTTTAAATGCCCAGCACCAATATTCAGAAAGTATGCTTTTAAAAATGGCATTTATCAAGGAAAAGGAGAATGATATTGCAGCTACTTTATATTATTTGCATCTCTATTACAGTAAAACTACCAACGAAAAGGTATTACAAAAAATTGTAGATATTGCAGAAGCTAATAAATACAAAGGACACAAACCTTCAGATATTCAGTTTTTGTTTTTTTTGTTTGAGCAATATTTAGTTTTTATTCTTCCTGTATTGCTTGGTTTAGTTTTTGGCTTGGGTGCAATTCTTTTTGTACGTAGCCGACAAGGTTTAGATATTTTGTTTCCAACTATTCTGTTATCTTTAATAGCATTATTTTTTCTTTATTTATATGATTTTGGCAAACCTTCGCCTGCTGCTATCGTCAAAAATGCAAAAGCTATTGCCATGGATTCGCCATCGGCAGGAGCTTTGCAAATAGATATTTTGGAGAAAGGTACGTATGTGCAAGTATTGGATAAGAAAGATATTTGGTATAAAATAGCTTATGGAGACAAAACAGTGTTTGTAAGAGAAAGTAATTTGTGGGTTATTCCGTAATTTTTGCGATAAAGACTGTATTTTTAGGGCTAATTTTGTAGAAAATGTAAGTTGGTAGTGATTTGTACAGTACCCTTTAGGGTGTAAGGTCGTTGCAAAATTGCACTAATACCTACAAAATACTACTAATATTAGAAATTTTACCAAGTTTACTTTGCAAATTTATCAAAAACCTTGCACCCTAAAGGTTGCGGTACATTCTACACAACTTAGATTAGAAAATATTTTTTGTGGAAAAGCATTTGTGCAGGGCAGGTTAGAAAGTACCATTGCCCCACAAAGCATTAATTCATTAAAAAGCACCAAAGTCCAAATTTAGCACGTCTGCCCGCCTTGCCACAAATGGAATGTTGTGGGCTAGTGTTGGTGTTTTTT
>JBIKRY010000377.1:0-3956 GCA_044348925.1 Bernardetiaceae bacterium | reverse complement strand
TTTTTGGGGTGTAGTTAATTATTTTTATCTTAAAATTTTAAAAAAGAATGAGCAAAAAACTAATTCGTTTTGATTGGGCAATGAAAAAATTGCTTCGTCATAAGGCAAATTTTGGTATTTTAGAAGGACTTTTGTCGGAGTTACTTCTTTTTGATATAACCATTGTCGATGTTTTAGAAAGCGAAGGCAATAAACAAGACGAATATGATAAATATAACAGAGTTGATATTTTAGTGAAAAGTCAAAATGACGAATTGATGCTCATAGAAGTTCAGAATGACTCCGAAGTAGATTATTTTCAACGTATGCTTTATGGTGTTTCCAAATTAGTTACAGAATATATCAAGGAGGGAGAGCCTTATGGTACAATCAAAAAAATATATTCTATTAACATTGTCTATTTTGGCTTAGGTCAAGGTAAAGATTATGTTTATGAATACAACGGTGAATTTATTGGTTTACACAAAAATGATATTTTGAAACCTACAAGTTTACAAAAGAAAAATTATGCTGTGGATAAAATAGCGGATATTTTCCCCAAATATTACATTTTGAAAATCAATAACTTTAACGACATTGCCAAAGATACATTAGACGAGTGGATTTATTTCCTAAAAAACAGCGAAGTAAAGGATAGTTTCAAGGCAAAAGGCTTGGATAAAGCCAAAGAAAAGTTGCGTTATGAAAATTTGACAGATGAAGACAAGAAAATGTATAACCGTTTTCAAGAAAACAGTAGAATTGAAAAAAGTGTTACATACACAGCCAAACAAGAACGAAATATTGAAATTGCTAAAAATGCAATTTTAGAAGATGCAAATGATAATTTTATAGCAAAAATAACAGGCTTAACACTCGAACAAATCCAAGAGTTACGAGCCGAGCTGAACAAATAACTGTGCCTAACATTGGTTTGGCGAAAAGCGGGGCGAAAGTGCTAAATTGAACTTTTGAATAAAAATTGAACTTTTGTGCTTGTGTGAAGTTTTGTGCTGGAAATTCCCCGCCTTCGCCAAGCCTTTTCCGTTATGGGCAATTAAAAAATAAACAATGCAGTATTTAACACAAATTTTTCTATTTATAACGGGCTTTTTAACCTTACTTCTATTGTTTTGTATAGGAATGTGTGAACAGCATCTTTATAGTAGTTTATATGAAGACGAGTATTTTGGGCAACAATGGGTTGTTTTTATTATGCTTTGCAACATAACTTTACAAGTTTTGCTACACATTATTTTATTTATTACTAACACTTTTAATTATTTTTCAAGTAAAAATGTAGTATATTTGCATACAACATTTGTGTGTTTATTTGCACTAACTACTGCTATTTTTTGGGGTGTAGTTAATTATTTTTATCTTAAAATTTTAAAAAAGAATGAGCAAAAAACTAATTCGTTTTGATTGGGCAGTCAAAAAATTACTTCGTAACAAAGCTAACTTTGTTGTGCTTGAAGGTTTTTTGTCTGAACTTCTATTTGATACGATTAAAATAGAAAGAATTTTAGAAAGTGAAGGCAATCAAGAAACAGATGACGACAAGTATAACCGAGTTGATATTTTGACGCAAAACTCTAAAAACGAGTTGGTTATTATAGAAATTCAAAATACCTACGAAATAGATTATTTCCACAGAATGGCTTATGGAACTTCAAAAGCCTTAGCAGAGCATTTGAGTTTAGGGCAGGCGTATTCTGAAATCAAAAAAGTGATTTCTATTAATGTCGTTTACTTTGATTTGGGGCAGGGGAAAGATTACATTTATAAAGGTAAAACGAACTTTGAGGGCTTACACGAAAAAGATACTTTGCAACTTTCAATACAGCAAAAAATGACCTTTGCTAAAAAAGAAGTTTCCGATATTTTTCCCGAATACTACATTATCAAAGTTAATCAGTTTAACGACATCGCAAAAGATACCTTAGACGAATGGATTTACTTTTTGAAAAATAGCGAAGTCAAAGACGAGTTCAAAGCAAAGGGTTTGGCAGAAGCAAAAGAAGTCTTAGACATTATGCGTTTAGACAAAGAACAGCAATACGGTTACAATCGTTATTTAGACTATTTGCACCTCAAAGCAAGCGAAGCATTATCATTGCAAGCAGAAGCAGAGGAGAAGATAAGAAAAGACGAGAAAGTAAAATTTGCAAAAAGTCTTTTTACTACAAGTTTGATAAATGAAGAAATAGCTAAACATACAGGCTTAACAGTTGAACAAATAGAGCAACTGCGTAACGAAAAATAGTAAAAACTGTGCCTAACATTATGTTTGCGAAAAGGCGGGCTAAGGTGCGTATTTAGGCTTTTGTGCCTTCTATAAACTTTGTGCGTAGGGCAAGGAAAGTGCTATTTAAACCCGCCCTTCGCCAAGCCTTTTCCGTTGGTGGCAAGCATAAAAAACAACGAAACAACTGAATTATGGCAAACTTTTCAGATGACAAGATAAAGGCAGTTTGGGAAAAAGCACAAACTATTGAAGGCTATGATAATACCAAATATCGCAAAGATACTTGTGGTGCTTGGATTGTGTGGGCTGATTATGGTAAAAAAACCATTTATGGCTGGGAAATAGACCACTGTTTTCCAAGTTCAAAAGGTGGGACAGACCATACAGATAATTTGCAACCTTTGCAATGAAAAAATAATCGTGTTAAAGGCGATGATTTTCCTTCTTTCAAAACTGCAATTATTGCAGAAGAAAAAACGAATAAAGAATTGGAAGGTAGCAGGTATTTCACAGAAAATTTTGTGAAATTCTTGAAGCAATTATATCCAAATAACCCTTATTTACGTAACATATAAAAAACGTATGATTATGGAACTAACACAAGAAATTACTCAAATTGTAAATACTCTACCAAAAGACGTTTTAGGTGAAGTTTTACAGTATTTGCGACAAGTTGAAAAAGTGTCGCAAGAAAAAATGCGTTTGTCATTAAACCTAAAAACTATCCTAACCGAAGATAGAGAACTTCTTGAAAAATTGGCAAAATGATAGATTTACAAGAAGTTTTCGAAATCCACCAAGTTTTGATACAAGAATTTGGCGGTTCGCAAGGCGTAAGAGATGAAGGTTTGCTAAAATCAGCCATTAAAAGACCATTTAGTGGATTTGGAGAAACAGAATTTTATCCAACACCAGAAGGGAAAGCAGGTGAAATTTTGGAAAGTATTGTGAAAAACCACCCTTTCATTGACGGAAACAAACGAACAGGCTACGTTTTGATGCGTTTGATTTTAATGCAATTTGGAAAAGATATAACTGCAACACAAAACGAAAAATACGATTTTGTCATTGAAGTTGCATCGGGACAAATTGATTTTCAAGAAATTGTTGCTTGGATAAAAAACCGAACAATGAACAAATAATGCCTGCCACCAACATTGTATTTATGAAAAAGGGGCAAAAGTGCTAAATTTGGGCTAAGGTGCTTTTTATGGGCTTTTGTGGTAAATTGAACTTTTGTGCTTTTAAGTCCCCTTCTTCATAAATACTTTTCCGTTATGGGCAATTAAAAAATAAACAATGCAGTATTTAACGCAGCAATTCCCACTTTGACGTGCTTAATTCATTGATTATCAATACTAGCCTGCACGTTTTTTTCTAATTTTAGGTAATTCATTGATTATCAACAAATTACTAAATGCAAAAACGAGTTAAATACTTGATTATCAATCAATTAGTCAAAGTGGGAACTGCTGATAATACTTTAATCTCTATTTTAACTCATTGATTATCAATAATTTACATAAAAGTATAAAGTTTATGTTACAGTTCTTGATAATTCTATTAATGTAAGCTGCATACTAAATTAACGTGAACTACGGATAACGTATATTCGCCTTTAGGCGGGGCTGCCTAAGCGAATGGGTCTGGTAAATTGAAAGAAAAATAGTAATTATTTCTCAAAATTTGTGAATTTATAACCAAGTTCGTTTTTATCTTTACATTTCAT
>JBIKRY010000409.1:0-3285 GCA_044348925.1 Bernardetiaceae bacterium | reverse complement strand
ACCCACAAAATAGCCTTTGTGGGCTTTACTACTTTATAAAAATTACGATACGATTTCAACCAACTTATGCAAACCCAAGAATTTTTACAAACTTATACAAAAGACGGTATCATACAAGTTATTGCAGATACGATACACAACGCACAAAACGAGGTGATACAACTCAAAGGACTTGTAGGAAGTCTTGATGCAGTGTTGGCTGCTGCGGTTTTCAAACTCAAACCGCAATACCACTGTTTTGTGTTGGCAGACAGAGAAGAGGCTGCATATTTTCACAATGATTTGCAAAATTTGCTCGAAAAAGAAACCGAAGTGCTATTTTTTCCGACCTCTTACAAAAGACCTTACCAATATGAAGAAGTTGAAAATGCGAATGTCTTGCAACGTGCAGAAGTTCTCAATAGAATTAGTCAAGCAAAAGAAAATAACAGGGTTGAGCTACTAGTAACATATCCCGAAGCCTTAACCGAAAAAGTGATTAACCAACGTGCTTTGTTGCAAAATACTTTTTCTGCAAAAGTTGGCGATAAAGTTGATGTAAGTTTTATTGAAGAATTGCTACATTCCTACGAATTTGAAAAAACAGATTTTGTCTATGAGGCAGGGCAATTTGCGGTGCGTGGTGGTATTATTGATGTTTTTTCTTATGCCAATGAATTGCCTTACAGAATAGAATTATTTGGAGATGAAATTGATAGCATCAGAACTTTTAATCCAATGTCGCAACTTTCTGTAAATTCTATTAATTCATTAGCTATTATTCCAAATATTCAAACAAAATTATTGCAAGAAGTTAGAGATAGTTTTTTACGGTTTATTCCAAAAACTACAAAGCTATGGTTTAAAGATTTTTTTACAACCTTAGAAGTTTTAGAAAAAAATTATGACAAAGCCCTAAAAAACTTCGAAACTTTGGTTAGTGGTAATATTCAACTCATTAGACACCCTGAAACTCTGTTTGAAACGTCTGTAAGTTTTGAGGAAATTAGTAAGATTTTTACGATTGTTGAGTTTGGAAAAAGATTGTGTTATAATCAAAAAAATGTGAAAGAAAGAAGCACCCCACCCCCTACCCCTCCCCTACTGGGAGGAGAGAGCATCTACGATGCTCGTCAAACTCCCCTCCCAATAGGGGAGGGGCAGGGGGTGGGGTTACTTGCCACTTTCGAAATCGAATCCAAACCGCAACAGTCTTTCAACAAAGATTTTAATTTAATTGCCAAACATTTAGCTGAAAATCAAGCAAAACATTTACAAAATATTATTGCAGGAGATGTTCCAAAACAATTAGAAAGATTAAAAACGATATTTGAGGAAATAGATAAAAAAGTAAAATTTAAGAGTTTGGGAATTGCTTTTCGTGAGGGATTTATTGATGTGCAACGCCAAATTGTGTGTTATACAGACCACCAACTTTTTGAAAGATACCACCGTTATCGAGGACAAGAAAAATATTCTAAGTCTAAGGCATTGACTTTGAAGGAGTTACAAAGTTTGCAAATTGGTGATTATGTTACACACGTAGAATATGGCGTGGGCAGATTTGCAGGACTTGACAAGGTGGAAAATAACGGAAAAATACAGGAAGCTATACGTTTGGTGTATCGTGATGATGACGTTTTGTATGTGAGTATTCACGCCTTGCACAAAATTGCAAAGTTTACAGGCAAAGACGGAACTATGCCAAGTTTAAGCAAAATTGGCTCGCCAGAATGGGAAAATAAGAAAAAATCAGTTAAGAAAAAAGTTAAAGATATTGCAGAGGAACTCATAAATTTATATGCAAAACGCAAAGCTGCACCAGGGTTTAAGTTTTCGGAAGATAATTATTTGCAAATTGAACTCGAATCTTCGTTTATTTATGAAGACACTCCCGACCAAGCAAAAGCAACCGCAGATGTAAAACTTGATATGGAAAAACCGTATCCAATGGACAGATTGGTGTGTGGAGATGTAGGTTTTGGGAAAACGGAGGTCGCAATTCGGGCTGCATTTAAGGCAGTTTGCGACAGTAAACAAGTGGCTATTTTAGTGCCAACAACCATTTTAGCAGCACAACATTACAGAACTTTCAAAAGTCGTTTAGAAAATTTGCCTTGCAAAGTAGATTTTATTAACCGTTTTAAATCGACAAAAGAAGTTACACAAACTTTAAAAGATGTGGCAGAAGGCAAAATTGACATTCTAATTGGTACACATAGGCTTGTAAGTAAAGATGTTAAATTTAAAGATTTAGGCTTGTTAATTATCGATGAAGAACAGAAATTTGGCGTTTCGACAAAGGAAAAATTGAAAGAATTTAAGGTAAATGTCGATACTTTGACCTTGACAGCCACGCCAATTCCCCGAACTTTGCACTTTTCTTTAATGGGTGCGAGGGACTTGTCTGTGATTTCGACACCGCCACCAAATCGCCAACCTGTAACGACAGAAATTCACCCTTTTAATGAAATTGTGATACGTGATGCCATAAGTTATGAGATAGAAAGAGGCGGGCAAATTTTCTTTGTTCACAACAGAATTGGCGATATTGAGCAAATTGCGGGTATTATTCTGCGACTTGTGCCTGATGCAAAGGTTTGTTATGCACACGGACAAATGGAAGGCGACAAGTTAGAAAAAATTATGATGAAGTTTATTGAGGGCGAATTCGATGTAATGGTTTCGACAAATATCATCGAATCGGGGCTTGATATTCCGAATGCAAATACCATTATTATCAACAATGCACACAATTTTGGGGTGTCAGATTTGCACCAAATGCGAGGTCGTGTGGGCAGGTCAAACCGCAAGGCTTTTTGCTTTTTGCTTACGCCAAGTTTTCAAGGTTTGTCGGCAGATGCACGTAAGAAATTGAGTGCATTAGAAGAATTTTCAGATTTGGGAGATGGAATTAAAATTGCGATGCGTGATTTGGATATTCGAGGGGCAGGAAATTTATTAGGTGGAGAACAGTCGGGTTTTATATCGGATTTGGGTTTTGAAATGTATCACCAAGTTTTGGACGAGGCGGTGAAAGAATTGAAAGAAACGGAATTTAGGGCTTTGTTTGAAAAGGAATTTGAGTTGAAAGATGCCGAAGGTTTTATTACTTCCGATTGCAGTATTGAAACAGATTTGGAAATTCTTATTCCTGATACCTATGTAAAAAGTATCTCGGAAAGGTTGCGTTTGTATTCGCAAGCTGATGATTTGGAAAATCCCGAAGAACTCGAAAAATTCAAAAAAATGTTGCAAGACAGGTTTGGAAAATTGCCACAACAAGTCGAAGATTTATTGAAAACG
>JBIKRY010000106.1:0-14146 GCA_044348925.1 Bernardetiaceae bacterium | reverse complement strand
TGCGTAGCAACCGTATATTCGCCTTTAGGCGGGGCTGCCTAAGCGAATGAAATGTAAGGATAAAAACGAACTTGGTTATAAATGCACAAATTTTGAGAAATAATTACTATTTTTCTTTCAATTTACCTGACTCATTCGCCTAAAGGCGAATATACGGTATCCGTAGTTCACATTAAATATCAATTATTTAGTTTGTGTATTGTTTTTTATGTTCTTCCACAATTTTTTTTGCAACTATCTTCGCATTTTCCAATGTATCAATTTTGGGGGTGTAAATACCTGCATTGTTTAGGTTGCGATTTTTATCCTCTTCATCATACATTAAATCTAAGGAAACATTGCCCATATAATGCTCTGAATCTAAGATTAGCTCTGCTTTTAATCCATTTTTGATGCAAGTAGGAAAGTAATAATCGTGTAACCAATCTAAAAATTCCAACGATGCTCCTTCTAAATACCTATGGTCTGAAATCATCACTAAAATACCTGCTTCTTTAAAATATTTTAAAGATTCTTCACAAGCAATAATAGCATCTTCATTGTCTTTCATAAGGTAGCCTTTCCAATAAGCAAATACTGTATTTGGAATTTCTTGGCTAATGTCATAAATTTCGGTGTGAGAGTTTTCAAAAATCTTTTTCATACGTTATTATAATTTTGTAGCACAGAATTTAGTCTGTGGGCTAATTACGTGATTATCAATCTATTAAAATCACATACTAAAGTATGTAATAAAAACTTTCTAAACTCTATTTGTTTTTTGGTTAAAATGTAGCCAACATAGAGCATCTGCGAAAGAATAAATGGTCTTATTCAACTCTTTTCTCTAATAAAACTACATTTTCTACATGGTGTGTATGTGGAAACATATCTACAGGCTGTATAGCTTGCACCGTATATTTGCTATCCAACCAAGCCAAATCTCTTGCTTGTGTGGCAGGATTACAACTTACATACACGATTCGTTGTGCCTCTATTTGCAACAACATTTTTACCACATCTTCGTGCATTCCTGCACGTGGCGGGTCTGTAATAATTACGTCAGGTTTTGGGTGATTACGCATAAACTCCTCGTTCAACAAATCTTTCATATCCCCTGCATAAAAACTTGTATTTTCTATGTGATTGATTTGCGAATTAACTTTTGCGTCCTCAATAGCTTGTGCTACATACTCTAATCCTATTACTTGTTTTGCTTGTTTTGCTACAAAATTTGCAATAGTTCCTGTACCTGTATAAAGGTCATAGACTATTTCTTTGCCTGTAAGTTGGGCAAAATTTCGGGCTATTTTGTATAATTCGTATGCCTGTGTCGAATTGGTTTGGAAAAATGATTTTGCAGCTACTCTAAATTGCAAATTTTCCATCGTTTCGGTTAAATACGGCTTTCCTGCAAAAACTTGAATTTCCAAATCTTGAAACGTATCATTGCCTTTAGGATTATGCACATACAACAAAGACGTAATTTGTGGAAAACTATCCTGCAAAAATTGCATTACTGCTGCTATTTTATCCGCATCATTTTCATAAAACGACACCAATACCATTACATCTCCTGTTTCGGCAGTTCGTATCATCAAAGTACGCAAAAAACCTTCTCGTTTTTTTATATCAAAAAAAGATAGATGATTATCTTCAGCATATTTTTTTAGGGCAAGCCGAATACTATTAGACGGTTCGGGTTGCAAATAGCAAGTAGAAATATCTAAAATTTTGTCAAATTTTTTGGGAATATGAAAACCAAGTGCATTAGAATCTGTTTTGATTTGCTCCTCGTAAGAGAGAGTTTTGTCGGGTTTTTCGGTCTGCCATTTTTTATTAGAAAAGGTATATTCTAATTTATTGCGATAAAAGTCTGTTTTTTCAGAACCTATAATGGTATGACAAGCAGGCAAATTTATTTTGCCAATTCGAGTCAATGCGTCTATTACTTGTTGTTGTTTGTAGGCTAATTGTTGCGGATACGCCAAATTTTGCCATTTACAACCCCCACAAACCCCAAAATGACTGCAAAAAGATTCGGCTCGCAAGGGCGAATAACTATGAAAATGTATTACTACAGCTTCCATATAACTTTTTTTCTTATACACGACCTGCAAATCTACTACATCTTCGGGAACAGCATTGTCCACAAAAACCACCATTCCATCTATACGTGCAATAGATTTTCCTTCGGCTGCATAATCTGCAATGCGTACTTTTTCAAAAATTGGTAATGTTTTATCTTTTTTATTCCTCATAAAGTTGGTAATAGTTTTTTAGCATTATGGATTACTTATTTTTGTAGTACAGACTAAAGTCTATGCTACAGAATTTAGTAATCTCTATGATACTTGCCAAATTGTTATTTTCAAAATAAAATATGCGTATGCTGCCAATGCAACTATTCCTAATAAAATACCTAACAACAAGCCTGTCCATAACATAACAGTAGCTTTTCTTTTAGCTTTTTGTTGCAAAGCTGCATAACGTACTGCATTCAACAAAGGTACAGGAGCCACGCCTGCCTCTTCCAATGCACCTTTTAGGCTTTCTTCTTGGGTTTGCAACTGTTCCAAATAGCTTTCCATGTCTTTTATTTCTTGTCCTTTTTCGGCTACTTGGGTTTCTAATTTGCGAGCTATTGCTGTGCCTTCGATAGACAATAGTTGTAATCTTTCTACATAATTGGCAAGGTCTTCTTCTGCAATGATGGCAGGAATGTTCAATCTTTTTTGCAAATCCATAGATAGATTTTGATTTCTACTTGTTTCTACATAATCTGTAGAATCTTTCGAAAAAATATTTCGAAGAAATAAATAAATTAACAAAATAAGCAATAAAAATCCAATGCCAACAAAAATAGCAACATTTTGATTTTCCCCTAAAAGATTACGAAATTCCTGAATAGTCATACGAAATAATAATTTTTGTTTGATTTGGTTTTATTTTTTTACTTGTCCAAATAGTATATTTTTTTTAGGCGTAATTTTGTAAGCAGGTTTATTGCTTTCTTCTATGCCAAACTTGGCAGCACGTTTTGCAACCTCTGTTCTTTTGCCTGCCAACATATATTCTGATTTGAGGGTTGTATAATCTAATCGTAACTCATCTACTTCGGCTTTGAGTTTGTTTATTTTCCGCACACTACGTTCTGCATAGTGGGTATTGGCAATATAAACAATTCCAAAAAATGCAACATACAAAAAATAAGGCAATATACGCATCGAAGGGTCTGCATTTTGTTTGCTAAACCACGCAAATCTACGAGCCTTTTTTTTGGGAGTTGGCGGAGTTTCGGGTGTAATATTTTTAGGTCTATTTTCTGCCATACAAGTCAAATTTTATTTATTTTTTGAATAAGGAATCGACAAATTCTCTGCCATTAAATATTTGCAAATCTTCCATTCTTTCGCCAACCCCAATATATTTTACAGGAATTTTAAATTGGTCAGAAATACCTATTACTACGCCACCTTTTGCTGTTCCGTCTAATTTGGTAATAGCCAATGAGTTTACTTCGGTAGCTTTGGTAAATTCTGTAGCTTGAATAAACGCATTTTGTCCTGTACTTCCGTCTAAAACCAATAAGACTTCGTGTGGAGTTTCGGGACTAATTTTTTGCATTACTCGTTTAATTTTTGATAATTCATTCATCAAATTGACTTTGGTGTGCAAACGTCCTGCCGTATCTACAATCACTACATCTGCCCCCATTTCTACGCCTTGTTTTACTGCATCAAAGGCAACTGCCGAAGGGTCTGTGTTCATACCATGCGAAATCACAGGTACTCCTACTCTTTCGCCCCATAATTTGAGTTGGTCAACGGCTGCAGCACGAAAAGTATCTCCAGCACCCAACACTACTTTATAGCCTTGTTGGTGAAAATTATGTGCCAATTTGCCAATCGTGGTTGTTTTGCCAACCCCATTTACCCCAACTACCATAATTACATAAGGTTTTATATTGCTTGGCAATACATAACCTTCTACATCTTGAGTTTTATTTTCGGTAAGTAAGGCAGTAACTTCTTCTCGCAAAATTCTATCTAAATCTGTAGTGTTTACATATTTATCTCTTGCAACTCTATCTTCTATACGTTTAATTATTTTTAGGGTAGTTTGGACACCAACATCTGAAGCCACCAAAATATCTTCTAATTCATCAAGTATTTCATCATCTACAGTAGACTTTCCTACGATTGCCTTGCTAATTTTGGTAAAAAAACCATCTTTGCTTTTAGCCAAACCTTTATCCAAAGCATCTTTCTGGTCTTTGTCTAAAGATTCTTTTTTATCCTTATTGAAAAAATTAAATAATTTCATAGCTTTGCGTATTCTATTTTATACGTTGCAAGTATAGACAAAAATATTCAGTTTTAGAAATTTTTTTATAAATTAAGCATTTTATAGTAGATTCATCGAAGGTGCATACTATAATTTGTACTACAGTTTCCAAACTATAGTACTATTCGCACCTCTTTTTTATGTATCATTTTACAATTTCTAATGGAACTCCATACTATTTCGCCTGTTGATGGTCGTTATCGTCGACAAACTGCTGCATTAGCGGCATATTTTTCTGAATTTAGCCTTATTCGCTATCGTGTTCTTGTCGAAATTGAATATTTTATAGCCTTGTGCAAAATTCCTTCTCCTACGCTGACACAATTAGCTGATTTACAGATAGATAAATATACTACAAATTTGCGAAACTTGTATCGCAATTTTTCGAATGAAGATGCAGAAATGATTAAAGATATTGAAAAAACAACTAATCATGATGTAAAAGCTGTAGAATATTTTATCAAAGATAAATTTGTGGAATTAGGTTTGTCCAAATATACCGAGTTTATTCACTTTGGTTTGACTTCGCAAGATATTAATAACACTGCCATTCCTTTGTCTTTGAAAGAGGCTTTTGAAAAAGAAATGCAACCTTCTTTTACTACCTTACTACAAAAATTGGAAGATTTGGCGGTGCAATGGGCAGAAATTCCCATGCTTGCACACACACATGGGCAACCTGCCTCGCCTACTACGATTGGTAAGGAGTTGCGTGTATTTGTCTATCGGTTGCAACAACAATGGAATTATTTTAGTATTACGCCTTATGCTGCTAAATTTGGTGGGGCAACAGGCAATTTTAATGCCCATACAGTTGCTTTTCCTGCACACAATTGGGAGGAGTTTGGCAATCGGTTTGTGTTTGAAAATCTTGGGCTTACGAGGTCTATTTATACCACACAGATAGAAAATTATGACCATTTGGCAGCTTTTTTTGATACTTTTGCACGTATCAATACTATTTTGATAGATTTTGCGAGAGATATTTGGGCATATATTTCGATGGGTTATTTCAAGCAAAAAATTAAGGCAAATGAAGTGGGTTCATCGGCAATGCCACACAAAGTAAATCCTATAGATTTTGAAAATGCAGAAGGGAATTTTGGCATTGCAAATGCCTTATTTACACATTTTTCCCAAAAATTACCTATTTCCAGATTGCAACGTGATTTGACAGATTCTACAGTTTTGCGAAATATTGGTGTGCCTCTTGCACATACTTTGATTGGGTTTAAGTCTTTGGGCAAAGGTTTGGAAAAATTGGAATTGTATCCGCAAAAAATCAATGCAGATTTGGAGGCAAATTGGGCAGTGGTTTCGGAGGCTATTCAGACGATTTTGCGAAGAGAAAATTATCCACAACCTTACGAAACTCTCAAAAAATTAACCCGTACTGGAGAAAAAATAGATGCAAAATTGATTAAAAGTTTTATTGAGGAATTGGAAATTTCGGAGGAAATTAAGGCAGAATTACTTGCAATTACGCCATTTAATTATGTAGGTAATTGTAGGTAAGTTTATCTTTACACAAATAAGTTATTTTAAGCACATAGATACATAATGTAAGTTAGTAGTACGGAACTCCAGTTCCGTACATGATTTATTACATCAATAAAATACTTTAGACCAAAATAAATAGGATTTTAGGTAAAATAGACTTGTTTTTACGACTGTACGTAGCTGGAGCTACGTACTACGCAAGTTATATTACATAGAAATTTATAAAAAAAACTTTCCAAATCAAATTTGGAAAGTTTTTTTATAATTTAGTTAATTTGTTGGCTTATCTGCCACCACGTCCACCTCTGCCGCCGCCACCGCCGCTATTTCCTCCACCACTATTTCCACCTCCAGAACTTCTACCTCCACCCGATGAACTTCCACCGCCATAACTTCCGCCACTATTGCCACTTCCGTAGGTGCTACTACGTCCACCACCAGAATTTCCATAGCTTCCTGTCGAGTTTCCGCCATAGTTTCCACCGCCATAATTTCCGCCATTATTGCCATAGGTAGAAGACCTACCACCGCCATAACTACCAGAATTTCCAGCATTATTATAGCTTGAATTATTATTGCTACTTGTGCTATTTCCGTTGTAAGCTGCACCTCTGCCACCACCCGATGTAGTGCTACCACCGTTGTCATAATAGGTACTTCTACCACCTGCACCTCGTCCTGTGCCTGTGTAGTTGCTGTTGCCGTTATAGGTATTATCTCGGCTACCACCACGTCCTACATTATAGGCAGTGCCTCTGCCATTATCTCTGTTAGCACCGTAATAATTGTTGCTAATATAGGTATTTCCGTAACCATAACCCCCATAACCATAACCAGCGTATCTATATGGATTGCCCCAACCCCACATACCATAGCCACCATAACCATAACCCATACCAATATTCCAACCACTCCAAGAATTCCAACCAAAACCTATGCCCGAACCGTATCTCATGCCACAACCATAGCCCATACCATACATACCCGAACCGTATCCCATACCATATCCCCAATTTGTGTAATAAGGATTGGAGAATCGCATATCATACATATAAGGACTGTAGGCAGAGTAGCCCATGGTATAAGGATTGTACCAAGACGACATTGCCATACCTGTAGCTACGCCCATTGTATAGGGTGTATAGAAACTAGAATAAGGATTTTGGTAAATGCCGTTAAAATATTGTGCTTGTTGATAATTTTTGCGATAATAAGGTAGATTATTTCCATAGCTATTCGAGGCATTGTTATAATCTATGCTATTATTTCCGTTATTATTTGCATTGTAACTTGTGTTATTTCCGCTGTTATTGCCATTTGTTTGCTGTTGATAATCGGGGTTGGCAAACTTTGAACGGTTGGCATCATAGTTTCTGTTTGGATTTTGCCAAGAGTTTGCTTGCTGTTGGGCTTGTTGTTGTGCCTGTTGCTGTGCTTTTTTTGCGGCTTCGGCATCTACTTTTTCCCTATCTTTAGCAGAAAAGTATAAATCGTCATCGTCTTGTGCTATTGCAACGTGTGCAAAGACCGACATGGACAAGGCGAGCAATATATTTTTAGTTTTCATATTTTTAGATGTATTTATATGGATACTAACGTATGTATGAGATAAAATGTTTTACGTTTGTCATTCAAATTTACGTAATTCGTTGGATTAAAACCTATTTTTAGGTTAATAAAATCTTTTTTTAACATATTTCTAATAGGTTTTCCGCACCAAAAGTATACTTTTAAAATTTAAACATAACTTTGTAATTATTTATAGATTTTGATGCGGAAAACCTATACAGGCTATAAATTATTTTTTTGATTGCCAAAAAAACTTTACCTTTGTATAAGTATTTTGCATATATATTTGCTGTAGTGTGGACTTTAGTCCACACTACAGCAAATTCCAAAACTTGTGGATAATCCATAGAGGCGAAAGCCATTTGTTGCTTATCCATTATAATTGCCCATTCCTTATCTATCTAAATTTTATGAAAAAAATAGTAAAAGTTGCGAATATTTCTTGTGGTGCAGACCAATTATTTTTGATTTCGGGTCCTTGCGTTATCGAAGACGAATCTACCATGATGCGTACTGCCGAAAAACTCAAAGAAGTTTCAGAAAGATTAAAATTACCAATTATTTATAAATCTTCTTTCCAAAAAGACAACCGCAGTACCTTAAAATTTTATCAAGGACCTGGTTTAGATGAGGGTTTAAAGATGTTGCAAAAAATCAAAACAGAATTTGGTTTTCCTATTCTGTCTGATATTCACTACCCAGACCAAGCAAAACCTGCTGCCGAAGTCTTAGATATTATTCAAATTCCTGCTTATTTGTGTATGCAAAGTACACTTTTAGTGGCTGCTGCACAAACAGGAAAAGTGGTAAATATTAAACACGGGCAGTTTTTGGCACCCGAAAATATGGACAAACCTGCCCAAAAATGTGCTGACGCAGGCAATGACCAAGTTATTTTGACCGAAAGAGGCTATACAATGGGCTATAATGATTTGATTGTCGACCCACGTAGTTTTTACTTAATGGCACAAACAGGCTATCCTGTAGTGTTTGATGTAACACACTCTATTCGCAAATATGGTATTCCAAGTGCAGACCCTAATGGTGGTGCAAGACAATTTTTACCTGTGCTTTCTCGTGCAGGAATTGCAGCAGGCGTAGATGGTTTATTCATCGAAACTCACCCAGAACCAAGCCGAGCATTGTGTGATGCAGCAAGTCAATTATGTGTCTATGATTTGGAAGAATTTTTGAAACCATTGTTGGAATTGCATGCAATAGAAGTGAAATATCGCCAATAAGTAAAATAAAAATTCCTTTATTTACTTTAAAAAATAGAGTTTATGAATAATTGCTGTAGCATAGACTTTAGTCTGTGCTTGTAAGTCCTTGATTATCAATAATTTAAAAGCACAGACTAAAGTCTATGCTACAGAATTTAATAATCTATAATAGCAAAAATTATTATTTGTAGTATAAAATTAGATATAAATCAAACTATGTAACTAATTTTATACTATAAATTTTTAATAAATTCTAATATATATAGTTTTTCAATAGCATCACTCCAGACGCTAAAGCGTATGGAATATTTTTATTATCTCTATTTTATGCAGAATTTTTCGACACTACTATCGACATCTTACCAAACTTTTCGGGAGCATAGCATTACAGAAAGACGTTTTTCCCCTGAAATAGTCAAAAAATATATAGAAAATTTGCAGGAAAAATTCCCACACAAATTTATCGTAAAAGAATTTGGAAAATCTTTTGAAGGTCGGGAAATTTATTTGCTACAAATAGGAACAGGACAAACAAAGTTGCTTTTTTGGTCGCAAATGCACGGCGATGAATCTACAGCAACGGCAGCTTTATTAGATATATTTAATTTTTTTGTGGTTTCTTTGCCTCCAGCATTGGCAGATTATTGCCAAACTATTTTACAACATTGCACACTCTATTTTATTCCAATGCTCAATCCTGATGGAGCAGCAAAATGGCAAAGACGCACTGCCCAACAAATAGATATGAACAGAGATGCACTTGCTTTGCAAACTCCCGAAGCTGTGTTGCTAAAACAAGCACAAAATACAATAAAACCAGATTTTGGCTTTAATTTACATGACCAAAATATTTATTATACCGCAGGACATACTGCTACTTGTGCAACTATTTCATTTTTAGCACCGCCTATAGATAACGAAAAAACGGTAAACGAAACACGCCAAAAAGCTATGCAAACTATAGCTTTGTTAGCCGAAGATTTGCAACAATTTATCCCAAATGGCGTTGCAAAATTTTCTGACGAATTTGAACCACGTGCTTTTGGCGACAATATACAGCAATGGGGAACAAGTACGATTTTGGTAGAATCTGGAGCCTTTGTGGGAGATAAAGAAAAACAGTTTATTCGAAAACTCAACTTTATTTTGTTGCTAAATGCTATGTATCTTATTGCAAATCAAGCATATAAAGATATTCCAATAGCTGACTATTACAAAATTCCAAACAACGAAAAATTGTTGCGAGATGTAATTTTACGAAATGTTGTAATAGAAAACACTTCTGTAGATATTGCCTTTTATTGTAAGGAAACAAACAAGTTAAATCATTTAGGAGAATTTGTAGAACTTGCAGAAATAGATGATATTGGAGATTTGTCGATATTTTATGCTTACCAAGACATAGATTGTAGCAAATTAACGATGCAGTGCATTAGCGAAATTGCAGTTGGCGAAAACCCAACCCTTATTTTTAGAGATGCAAACCAAAAAATTGCATTGATGGTCGAAAATGGAAAAATTATAGATTTCTCTGCCAATACCTAATGTAGGGTATGTATTGTAATTTACAAAATAGTACGTAGCAAGAGCTACGTACTACAGCAACTAATAGTTTTAAATTTATTGCATAGGAACTGTGTAATATAGTATGGCAAAATAATGAAAACCACCGCCAAGCATCACAAAAATATGCCAAATAGCGTGGTGATATGGCAAACTATGCCAACGATAAAAAATAGTGCCAACCGTAAAACTCAATCCACCTGCTAATAAGAGCCACAAACCGTTGCTATCTATAGCATCTATCATTTGTTTTGCTCCCAAAACCAAAAACCAACCCATTACCAAATAACTAATCAAAGATAGTTTTTGAAATCTACCTGTAAAAAAGATTTTAAAAAGTACGCCTGCAGCCGCAATAGTCCAAACCGAAACCAAAATCACAGTTCCCCAAATATTATCCACACTTACCCACATAAATGGCGTATAAGTACCTGCTATCATCAAATAAATGCCGATATGGTCAAAAACACGCAACTTTTTTTTAATTATTTCCCCACTAAAACTATGATACAAGGTAGAGGCAGAAAACAAGAAAATAATTCCAAAACCATAGATAAGAAAACTTAGCAATAGTTTGGGATTTTCGATGCTTTGTGCATAACGAATCAAAATAATTGTGCCTACAATACTCAACAAGGCAGCAATGCCATGAGAAATTGCATTGGCTAATTCTTCTTTTACAGATAGTTGCATAATGTTATTGTTTAAGTGTGCTTATTTTCCCCATTTTAAATATACCGAACCCCACGTAAATCCGCCACCAAAGGCAGCCAACACTAATTTGTCACCATCTTTCAATTTACTTTCATAATCCCATAAACATAGCGGAATAGTGCCACTCGTTGTATTTCCGTATTTATGAATATTGAGCATTACTTTGTCTTCGCCAATTCCCATACGTTCTGCTGTGGCGGTAATAATACGTTTGTTGGCTTGGTGTGGTACAAGGTAAGCAATATCTTCGCCTGTAATATGGTTGCGTTGCATCAATTCTGCTGTAGTTTCGGACATATTAGAAACTGCAAATTTGAAAACTGTTGCCCCTTCTTGATATACATAATGTTCTTTGGCTGCTACAGTGGCTTGATTGGCAGGATAGCGGCTACCACCTGCTTTCATTCGCAAATACTCTTCGCCACGTCCATCAGACCTTAAGATGCTGTCTATAATGCCATTGCCCGATGTTGATGGTTCTAATAATACTGCCCCTGCACCATCTCCAAAAATAATGCAAGTAGCTCTTTCTTCATAATTGATGATAGAGGACATTTTGTCGCCACCTACAACTACAATTTTTTTGTATTTTCCTGTTTCTATAAATTGTGAACCTGTTACCAATCCAAACAAAAATCCCGAACAAGCAGCTTGCAAATCATAGCCAAAAGCATTGTTTGCACCAATACCTGCGGTAATTAAGTTAGCAGTTGCAGGAAAAACCATATCAGGAGTAGTTGTGCAACAAATTAATAAATCTATTTCTTCGGCTTTGGTATTGGTCTTTGCCAACAAACCTTCTACAGCTTTGATTGCCATAACCGAAGTCCCTTGCCCTTCGCCTTTCAAAATTCTTCTTTCTTTGATACCTGTACGTGAAAAAATCCATTCGTCATTGGTATCCACCATTTTTTCTAACTCTGCGTTTGTTAGCACATATTCAGGAACATAGCCATGAATGCCTGTTATTGCTGCTCTTAGTTTGTTCATAAAGATTAAAGTAAAAAATATTTTTACAAAGTTGCTAATTATAATAAGATTTTTAAACAATTTTTGAAAAATATAAAATTACTTTCCTACCTTTCAAGTAAATTCGCCTTTTGGTAAATGAATTGATTAGTAAGTTATTGATTAGCCTAAAGATGAATGTGCATTTATGATGCCTTCTTACTTAGTTTGTAAAAAAAATACTTGTAAATTGTTTTTTTGTAAACTTTATTTTAACTTTGCACCCGCAAAACGAAATTTAATTATGGCAAAGACAAAAGACCTTAAAGAACAAGAAGTTACTATTCCACCAATAGACTTGACGCAAGATACAGAAAATGTGTTGGAAAGTGCAGAAGCATTGCAAGAACGTATTGCCGAAACCGAAAATTATGCAAAAGGACATTCTAAGCTAATTTTTGGCGGTGCAGCAGCAATTTTATTGCTTGTTGGGGGCTTCGTGTTTTTCCAAATGAATCGGGAGAAAAGCAACGCTGAAGCACAAAAAGAGTTGTTTCCTGCACAATTTTACCTTGAGAAAGATTCGAGCAAAACCAAAGCATTGCAAGGAGATGACAATTTTTCTACGATTGGTATTAGTGCCATTGCGGAAAAATATAGTGGAACAAAGGCAGCCGAATTAGCCAATTTTTACTTGGGTGTTGCAAAATTGAAAGAAGGCAAATATGATGAAGCTATTACGGCATTAGAAAAATTTAATCCAAATGATTATATTCTACAAGCACGTACGTATTCCTTAATTGGTGATGCACATAGCGAAAAGAAAGATTGGTCTAATGCAGCAAAATATTACCAAAAAGCTGCTGATTATAATCCAAATGAAGAGTTTACTCCTGCCTATTTGCTAAAATTGGCACAAGTACACGAGGCTAATAACAATTTACCTGAAGCTATTAAAGCATACAGTACCTTGATAGAAAAATTTGAAAGTTCAGGCGAAAAACCTTTTGCAGAAAAAATGAAAGTAAAATTAGAAACAAAATTGAATAAATAGTTTTCTATTTTTATACCTCTCATAACATACAAAAAACTTTCTACCTATACGTAGAAAGTTTTTTTTGTGGCAAAAATAGCAAAAGCCTCTTTCTTATGCACTTTAGCCTATATTGAATTTGTAAACGAAATGCTAAAATTGTGCAATCTTACAAATACAATTTAATAATATGATGCCATACGCCCAAAATTTCTTTTAAATCTGTGTAAACTTTGTTATCTATGTAAAAAATATTGTTTTCAAACCGCATAAATTTCCATTCTACCCCATCTGTTGCACAACCATATAAAATAGGAAAATTTTTGCCTTCCATTTCATTAAACAGTTTTGCACCATATAGCTGGGCGGCACATTGGGCAATACCATAATCCATATCCTCGTCCTTAGCCTCTACAAGAGAAATAATAGGACTTTCTAAATAAGGTTTGTAGGGTGCTAAAACGAAAAAAAAATCACACTCACCCGATAAATCTCTATCACTATCTACAGGCAAATCCTCACCAGAAAACAAGGTAACATCATTCTCAAAACTTTGAGCTACCTCCACCAAAATAGGCGAAACTATACGTTCTGATTTTACTTTTTCATTTCGAAGGGGGAATAATTTGGCTTTTTCGAGAGTTTCCACCAACCAATTACTTGGTTCTACGAATGGAATAGCAGTAAAAAGACCACGAAATTGAGCCGAAAGAGCAAATTTTTTGGTAACTTGTTCTATTTTTTTATAATTGCTGTAACCCATAATTTTTGTTTTGTTGCTACAAAGATACGAAAAAAATAGAAATTTTCATAGATGAAAATTTTTTAAATAGGGTATTTTCTTGTTTTTTGTAATTATTTTTGTCTATAAAAGACTTTATGAATAATTTAAGAATTGACTTATAACTACTTGATTAACGTGAACTACGGATTACTTTATTGATAATCAATAAGTTACAAGTAAAATATATAATAAATCAGCAATTCCCACTTTGGCAATTCAATGGTCAATTTTTGATATTTCCATAATTTAAAGCAAGTTAATATTTTATGCGAAAAAGTTTTATCCCTAAAAAAAGTCCTTACTTTATAGCAGAACTATATTCTTTTTCAAAGGATTTGAAAAATTTTGCACAACTCTACCAAAAGTTGACAAATGTCCATATGGTAAAATTGGAATAAAATTGCCAAAGTGGGAATTGCTGATTTATTATATATTTTACTTGTAACTTGTTGATTATCAATAAAGTAATCCGTAGTTCACGTTAAA
>JBIKRY010000105.1:0-14242 GCA_044348925.1 Bernardetiaceae bacterium | reverse complement strand
TACCACCACTTGATACAGTCAATTCTACGTTTGCAGAAGTTGGTACGATTGTAATAGCACCTGGTTTGCCACCTTTAATTACTTCTCCACCTGTTGCAGCAAAAGAAGGGTCATAAGAAGCACCTAACGCAGGAACATCTACTTGCAAATCATTACCACAATTCAAATATAATGCAGATACGTTACCAGATTGTACTTTAATAACAGGTTTTGCAATAAAATACTCTTGGTCAAATTTGAAAGTAGTATCTTGTCCGTCTGCTTTTTTGATAGTAATAGAACCTTGCCATTTGCGTTTTGCTAAGCCTTGGTCATTGTAATCTGTTGCAGGTGGAGCAGTAAATTCTACCTCTCCCACATCACCTTTCACATTTACAGAACCTTGCGAAACACGCATAGTTGGTTTAATTTGTGTAGAAGATGCAGAAATAAACATTTTTGCTTTGTATTTTGTACCTGCTGCTACTGTTTGTGATTCTGCAGATGCCATTGCTAAAATTTTATCAAATTTGATAACTACGCCACCTATTTGAGAAATCAATTTATCTACAGCTTTAGTTTCTACCCTAGCAACTTTAGCTTCAATATCTGATAAAATAGCCAATGCAGCTACAGTAGGAGTTTGGTCAAAAGTAATTAAACCAAAATCTTTACCACTTTGTTCAGGATCTTTTTTATACATAGCCATGTCTTTTGCATCTAAAGCAATAGGCTCTCCTAAATCTTTTAAAGAAGTATCCATTGCAGCAATAGACTTCGTATAGTTGTTAAGCATTTCTTTCATTTTTTTAGCTTCACCAGGAACTCCTTTAGAAACATCACCTAACATTAACAACATTACTTCATTATCATTTTTTGCGCCAACATAAGCACCTTTTTCATCTTTACCACCAGTCATTTTAATTAAATCTTCTCTTACTTTGGTAATATATGAATAGATTTCTTCTGTTTTCTTTTTAACATCTTCGGCTTTTTTCAGAATAGCAACATCTTTTGGTGCATTATTTGCTTTTTCTACTGCTGCTCTTCCGCCTTCAATACTTTTGGTTGTGTTAGCTCTTGTTACTTCGACAGAGTATTGCAAACTCTCATCAATGAACACGAATTTATCCAAAATAGTGTTACTTACTTGTAACGCTAAGAGTGCCGTCAGTACGAGGTACATCAAGCCTACCATTTTTTGACGTGGTGTTTCCTTACCGCCTGCCATATTTTTTTAAAATTTAAGGTTAAAAGTTTGTGAAATATTATGTTTTTTAATCTCCTCAAAGATTAACCTTTCATAGCAGTTAGCATATTACCATATACTTTATTCAAAGTAGTAATGTTTGTAGTCAATTTACTCATTTGTTCTTTGAATAATTGCGATTCTTTGCTTGCATCTGCCATGCTTTCCATTGCTGTAGTCAAATTGCCATAGAATTTATTTAATGCTTTTAAGTGACTATTTGCATCTTTCAATTCCATTTCATATACTGCGTTTAATGCACCTAAGTTTTTAGTGATTAATTGCACTTGGCTATGAAAGTCTTTTGCATCTTTTGCTGCATTAGACATTTCTTGCATAGATTGCACTGTAGTTGCATACGTTTTGTTCAAGTTTGCCAAAGAAGTAGATGCTTGTTTTACGTTTGTTGCATATTCTGCAGTTACGTTTACAGCTTCTGTCATATCTTTCATTTTAGAAGTAGTATCATTCAAAGATTTGATACCTTGTCCAAATTTTTTGAAAGAATCTGGGTTCAACTCTGCACCACTGATTAATGTATCGATTGCAGTTACTGCTGCTGCTGATAAACCTGCTGTATTGTCTGGTTTATTAGAGATAGTTTTTTTAGGACCTGTGCCAGCTAATTCTGGGTAAGCTAATGTCCAATCAAAATGTTGCTCTGGTGGCGGTGCTGGCTGAAAACCAAACATGATAAATAACAATGCTTCGAGAGTTAATCCAACCCCCAACATGATACTTGCACCTGGTAAGTGCAAAATTTTAAACATAGCACCAAAGATAACTACTGCAGCACCAAAACTTGTGATTTTTGGAGCTATTACTCGGTAGAACTTATCTAAACCTGATTCTGCGTGTGAAGCCATTTTTTTGTTTTAAGTTAAAGTGAATTAATGGATTTAGTTATGAGAATTTGATATTTAATGCAATAATATACTTTTTTTTATTTTTTCAAAACTTCGCGTAAAAAAAATATTTTTTTTTACGAAACCACTCAAAATTTCACAAATCTCACCAATCTACTACTCACTTTGTTGTGAAGGGTTTAATGAAGTAAATTTTAAATAGTTTTATTATTTAACAAATAATGTGCAATAATAAAACTATTTTTGTTATTTTAACAAGTTTTTTTATTTTTTTTTAGTTTATCAAAAAAAACGTATTGTTTTTTAAAATTCTGAACCTGCGGATCTTCCTAAATATGTCATTACACAACGGAATCCTACAAATGACCTTGCTGAGTCTTGGTGTTGAAAATCACGTGTTCCTGTTTCTATTAAAAATGCTACATCTTTCCAAGAGCCACCTCTTACTACTTTCTTAGGCTCATTTTCGTCATAATAGGTTGGGTTTAAGTCCCAAACTAAAGGTACACTTTGTGGGCTAAAAGCATCTTCTGTCCATTCGCCTACGTTTCCTGCCATGTCATACAATCCATAGTCGTTGGTAAAATATGCACCTACAGGGTTTGTATAGGAGAATCCGTCATCAAAATAGTTACCACGTCCTGGTTTAAAGTTTGCTAAGGCACAACCTTTTGCATTACGTACATAAGGACCTCCCCAAGGATATTTTGCCATATCTCTACCACCTCTTGCTGCATATTCCCATTCTGCTTCAGATGCTAAGCGGAAGTTTGGCATTGGAAATTTTCCTTCGCCTTCGCGTGCTTGGTTCATGTATTTTGTACGCCATTCGCAAAACATAATTGCAGATTTCCACGTCACTCCTACTACAGGATAATCATCAAAAGCTGGGTGTGTATAATAATACGTAGTCATTGGGTCTCCCATGTGGTAGGTAAAATCATTCATCCAAACTGCTGTATCAGGATATAAAAAATCCATGATGTCTTGTTCTGCTTCTATTTTTGGTAATACTTTGCGATAACGCATAAAAATAGTGCTATCACCACCAACAGTAATATCTCCACCACCTGCGTTTTCTTTCATATAGTCAATAAATTGACGATATTCGTTATTTGTTATTTCTGTATCATCCATGTAAAAACCACTGATGGTGATTTGTTTGTTCATGTTGATTTTAGATGCTGCAACATCTTGGTCTGCTTGTCCCATGTGAAACGTGCCTGGTGGAACGGTAACCATTCCATAAGGCAATTCCTGTTTCCAGCCTTCTCTGCCTTGTACTCCAATCAACTCTCCGTTATCACCTTTGCCTTTGCCTCCAAAGATACAACTCTGCATAGAAACTGCTAAAGACAACAGTAATAGTGTGCAGTTTATTTTGAAGAAACTTTTTTTAGTCATAGCTTTAATTCATTTAACGCCCAATCGTTATTTTATCTGTCAAAAATTTTCTAAAACAATATTTGCTATACCTTTGTTGCAAAAACAGTACAAAGGTCAATAGCTGGTACTAAAAATTTATTTATTTATTTGTAATTACTTGATATTCAACGAAATAATTTTCAAAATTAGAATCTAAATCGCGGTGTACGGATAATAGGTGCAATGATTGGTAGTGGCATTGGAATATTATATCGTACAATTACTTCGTGTGAAGTGGGTGCTTTGGCAGTTACACCACTTACTACATAATCAAAAGCATAACCAATGTGTAGTTTTTCTTGCAAAATATTAATACCTGCAAAAATAATTGCATCATCTACATTCATAGAGTTACGCATTCCCAAGCCAAAATATACAAAGTTTTGGTAGCTTGCGGTAGCACTTATTTGTGTAGAGAAGGAATTAAAATCTGTACGAATAATTGCTGTTGGTTTTATGCTTATTTCTCTTGTCAAATCAAAATTCATACCACCTGTGATATTTGTATGAATATTTAATCGGGAAGATGATACTCCTCCAAAATCAAAAGAAGGTTTGAGCAAATGACTTGCTGCAATTCCTATGTAATATTTTTTCTTGGTTAATTGAATGCCTGCACTAAAATCAGGGCGAAATTGGCTTAGGCTTGTGGTTCTTTGTTGTAATAGTACGTCATTGGTTTCACGTGGACGCAAAGAACTAAAATCAATAGACATATTATATACACCAGCTTGTATGCCAAAAGAAATTTTACCATTTTCTATTTCTTCGTGCAAAGCATAAGATAAAGATGCCGAAAAGTTCCCTAAGGGGCCTAATTTATCATTTTGCACTTGCAAACCCAAGCCACCATGTAGTGCTTTGATAGGTGCAGAAATGTATGCAAAGGTAGAAGTTGGGGAGCCTCCTGCGTCAAAACTTGCTGCATATCCCAACCATTGTTGCCTGTTAATGATTCCTAATTCTATAACTTTGGAATTGATACCTGCTGTTGCTGGATTGTTGTATAAGGAATTATACATATATTGGCTATACTGTGCGTCTTGTTGTGCAAATGTATTACCAAATACAAAAAACAAACAAGTAATTAGACAGTATTTTAGATAGAAGACGAGTTTATACATCATTGATGGTAATAGTTATTATCTATTGAAACGCAAAATTATGTAAGTTTTTGACAAAAATACAAATTAAGCAAAAAAATATTTATTTTTATCCCAAATTGGTGCTTGGACTCTGTTATCCAATATTGCTTATTGTAAATTATTGAATATACTTTACTGTTGTTATTGTAAGGTTGTAAAACATCTGTGAATAAAATATAAGAAAATAGTATGTTTTTAATATTTTTTTAGTACGTTTACTAATCAACAAAGAAAAGAATATTTTTTTACCTAAAAATAGCAAATACTACAGATGAAATTATACAGAGTGGTGATACCCGTACAAAATTTAAACAAAGCTATTAGTTTTTATAGCGAATTACTAAAAATACAAGGTAAAAGAGTTTCAGATGGTAGATATGAATTTAATTGTGGAGGAACTATTTTGGCTTGTTATGACGCAGTAGCAGATGGCGAAAAAGTTACTTTTCGTCCAAATCCAGACCATATTTATTTGGGTACTATAGATATTGAGAAATGTTATCATCTTGCCAATAGTTTGCCGTGCTTGCGGATAGACGAAACTATAGAAACTTTGGCAAGTGGTGAAAGATGTTTTTTCTTTGTTGACCCTTTTGGAAATCCGATTTGTATTGCTGAAGAAAGCACGATGCCTATCTAATCTACAACAAGTAGATAAACTATCTTTGCTAACAGTTTATCTACTTGTTGGAAAGTTAGGTAATTTTAATACCAAGTATAGTAATATCATCTGTTTGCTTTTTATTTTGTTTCCAATTTTTATAAACTGTTTGGAGTTCTTCTTTTTGATTTTGTATTGGTAATGTACTTATTTTTTGCAACAAAAGTTTAAATTGATTGGTCATAAATTTTCGGTCATTGTTGCCTCCAAATTGGTCTTGAAACCCGTCTGAACACATATACAAAGTAAATGGCGTTGCTAAATAACTTTCGCCTTCCACTTTATTGCTTGCATTAACCTCCAAAGTAGTTTTTACAAATTGTTCTATTTCTGCATTTTTACGTCTATACAAGTTACTGCTCCCTCCTATTGGTCTTTTATTAGGTCTTAATACTAATAAATTATTATTTTCTTGATGTTCTACAATGTAAGCAGGATTCATTGCTCCTGCAAAACCTACCCTTATAAGTTGCTTTTGTGCATTATGTATAAATGTTACCACCGAAATATCCATTCCATCATTTCGTGCAGTTTCATTTTGTCGCAAGGCAGTACGAATTCCATTATCTAAAGCATTTAAAATAAGATGTGGTTTAAATATTTTTTTATATTCTATAATTTGATTAAGCAAAGCATCTCCAATCATAGACATAAAAGCTCCAGGTACACCATGCCCTGTGCAATCAGCTACAATTAAAATAATTCTTTTGCAATTATCCTCCATTTTCTCTGTAAACCAATAAAAGTCGCCACTTACCGTATCACGAGGCATAAAAAGAATAAAACTTTCAGGAATAAATTGTTGTAAATTATTTTCAGACAACAAAATAGCTGTTTGAATCCGCAAAGCATAGTTAATGGTATTGTGAATATGTAATTCTTTGCTATGAATATCTGATAAAGTTTGTTCTAAAACCTCTTTTTTACTTATAATTTCCTCTGATTGTTCGGTTAACAACAAAATATTTTTTTTGCGTTTTCCATTCATTACAAATGCCAATATTGCCAAAATCAGCAAAAAAAGAGAAACAATACCTAAAATAGAAAACAATAATTTATTGCTTTCGTCTTCATTTTTTAGCACTTGTAACTGTAAATTTTGTTTTTCTTGTTTATATTTAGATTCCAAATTAACAGTTTGTCTATTTCTCTCTTGATTTAATAGGCTATCTTCGTACAAAAGATATAGTTTTTGGCTCTCAAAAGCCATTTTAGATGCATGGAGAGATTGATATGCCCGATATAAATTCCAATACGAATCTTTCATATATTCAATATTGCCACTTTTTTGTGCAGTTCGCAATGCCTCTTGAGATTTGCTAATACAAGTATCATATTTTTGCTCATCAAAAGTAATACTTGCTATTTGATTGAGCATATTAGCTAAAGCCCGCAAATCATTGGTTTCTTTGAACAAAGTTTCAGATTCGTTTGCATATTGTAATGCCTCTTGTCGTTTGTTTTGCTTATATAAAACCGCAGCAACTGCCGCCAACGAACTTGCAATATTACTTTTATCCTTTATTTTTTTCCGAATTTCTAATGCTTTTAGTTGAAATTCTAATGCTGTTGCATATTCTTTTTTATTGTAATAAATATTTCCCAATGTATAAACACAATATGCCTGTCCTCGCAAATCTTTTGTTAGATTAAACTGCGTTAAACCTTGTTGGGTAAATTTAATAGCCTCTTCATAATCTCCTTGTCGATTATTAATATCCCCAATACTTTGAAAAGCATAGCCTAACTGCTCATAATTTTTGATTTCTTCGGAAATACGTATCGCCAAAAAATAATATTTCAGTGCTTGATTATAATCTCCTTGATTACGATATAAAACCCCTAAATAAATATAATTTTTGGGTTGTAAGGTTTTTAAATTAAGGTGAATAGATTTTTCAAGTGCAGTATTGGCATACAGAATAGCAGTGTCTATATTCGAATTGCGATATGCCCAGCACAAATCAAGCAAAACTTTGATTTGGGTGCTGTCTGGTACTACGCTTAATTTTTGCTTGAGGCTATCTATTTTGGATACTTTTTGAGCAAAACTTAAATTTGGCGTAGTCAATAGCAATAAAAGTAAAAAGAATAAATATCGCATAAAAGAAAACTTGTAACAAAAGTAAAAACATTTTGTAGTAAATCTATGTTAATCAGTAAATTTGCAGAAATTTACTTAAAATCTTCTTATAACTTACAACTTTTATGAAAAAATACAGTTTATTTTTATTATTGATGCTCGCAATATTTCTATCGTCTTGCGAAGATGTTGTAAATCCAGAAATCAACTCATCTAAGCCAACACTTATTGTAGATGCGATGCTGACCAATGAAAATTTACCACAAACCATTAGACTTACCCAAACCATCGGTTTTTTAGATAATTCACAAGCACAACCTGCGGTTTTAGGTGCTAAAATCCAAATTACAAACTCCAAAAACCAAACTTTTCTGTTTATAGATGAAAAAAAAGATGGCAATTATACATGGAAACCAAGCAATAACGAAACTTTAGGCGAAGTTGGCACTGCTTTTACACTAAATGTAGAAGTAAATAACGAAAAATTTATTGCCAATACTATCGTAAAACGTACTGCTATCTATGACTCTTTGGCTGTGAAATTTGAAACAGAAGGAAAAGTAGGAACAGGCTCCAAAGAAGGATATTATGCCCAAATTTTGTCAAAAAATGCAGCAGGTAAAGTTATTTTGGATACTACTTTTGCAAAAGACCAAACAGGCGTGGGAGATTGCTACCGCATAAAAACCTACAGAAATGATACTTTATTTGCAAGCCCTAACGAAATGGTATTAGCTTATGATGCTTCTTTTAGCAAAGGTGGAAGTACAGATGGTACTTCTTTCATTTTTCCAATTCGTACTGCCATCAATAAAAGAAGTAATCCCTATAAAATTGGTGATAAGATACAAGTAGATATTCTTTCGCTAACCGAAGAAACTTTTGATTATTTGACTCGTGTAAGAACACAACAACAAAACGGAGGTCTTTTTGCAAATCCTCCTGCAAATGTTGGCACAAATATCAAAAATACTAATACGGCATCTACCATACAAGCATTAGGTTGGTTTTCGGTATCCGCAAGAATTAGTAAAACAACTGTAGTAAAAAAATAAACATATCATTTTGCATTCCCCAACAAAAAATCTATTGCAAAACCCCAAATCGTAAAGCAAATAGTAGCAAGAAAAAAGCCAAAAGATTTTGAAATCTTTTGGCTTTTTTCTAAAATAGTAAATAAGTTATCTTTTTATTTCCTATTTAACGTGAAATACGGATACCGTATATTCGCCTTTAGGCGAATGAATCGGGTAAATTGAAAGAAAAATAGTAATTATTTCTCAAAATTTGTGCATTTATAACCAAGTTCGTTTTTATCCTTACATTTCATTCGCTTAGGCAGCCCCGCCTAAAGGCGAATATACGGTTGCTACGCAACTTATTTATTATATATTTTACTTATAACTTCTTGATTATCAATAAAGTAATCCGTAGTTCACGTTATTTATTACAAATCATTAGCTTATAATTTTTTGAAACTATAAGACATTTTATTGGCTATTTCTTTTGCTTTTGCATTTCCTTTTTTAAACCAAATTACCGCATAAAAGTTGGTATCACTATTAGGGTCAATAAAACCAATATACCAATATTGCCATTCTGGGTGCGAAGCACTTTCGCAAGTAATCCAATACCCATCATAACCACCTGTTTTATAAGCACCCTCGTCAAGTATTTTCATATCTGTCTGTTCTTTTGCCACCGCAATCACCATACCCTTTGCAGTAGCTGAAGCATCTTTATATGGATACATTTCTAACCATGTAAGATTATCCCCCGACTCAAAAACTTCTGCTGTGTTTGTTTTGATTTTGTGTGTATTGGGAATAGAAAACGAAACGCCATAATCACTCCAATTATAACGAGTTTCTTGTGCAAAACTGTCTGTTACAAACAGATTACAACACAATAAGATGGCTACAGCCAAGAAATAATTTAATGTATTTTTCATAAAGTTTGGTTTTATAAATTACTGTAATTACAACGCAATCTATAGAAAACACTTGTTATTTCCTAAAAAAGCTATACTTTTTTGTGTTAAAAATTTGTTATTATACCGCATAAATTTGTGGCATATCGGAAAAAATTAGGGTAAGATAAATTAAATTAATCGAAATGTTTTGCGGTGCAAAGGCGTAATTCCTAATTTTGCAATGGCTTCGTAATGTGCCTTTGTAGGATATGCTGCATTGGTTTCCCAACCATACCCTGGGTAAATTTCGGCATATTTTTGCATCATTTCATCTCGATAATTTTTTGCCAAAACAGACGCAGCAGCAATGGATAAATACTTATTGTCGCCTTTGATAATACAATGAAAATCTATATTTTGCAATGCTTTGAAAAAATTGCCATCTATCAGCAATAATTCGGGAGTGATAGACAAATTAGCAATAGCTTTTTGCATTGCCAAAACCGAAGCATTGCGAATATTCAGCACATCTATTTCTTCATTACTCACTTCTGCAATACTATATGCTAAAGCATCGCGAATAATATCAGCTTGTAGATTTTTGCGTTGTTTTGCGTTTAACTTTTTGGAATCTCGCAACAGCAAATGTTGATAATTTTTGGGCAAAATAACCGCAGCAGCCACCACAGCACCCGCCAAACAACCACGTCCCACTTCATCTACTCCTGCCTCTATCAAATTAGTAGAAAATTGCGAAAATAACATCTTGCGTAAATTTAGTCTTGTTTTTTATGAAAATAAATAAAAGTATTTTTTTATATCTCAAAGAATTATCTATTTTTGCAGACTATTTATTGTATTTCGATAATAGTCTGTCGATATTTATCGTTTTTGCAATTTTGTATATCAAGCCTTATTACTAAACCCTTGATAATCAAATAGCTACAAAAAAATACTCACAAAAGTATTTGTTTTGGCAAAATCTACAAAATATTGTACAAACTATTGTAAAATAAATTGAGATTTTTATCTAAATAGCAATAACATACTAAGCCAATATTCTATACCTTTATTAGTAAATCCTAAAAATACCATGAAATTTGTTGCTTCTTCTGCTGGGTTGTTAAAACAACTTGGTGCATTAAACGGGGTTATTCCAAATAATCCAATTATGCCAATTTTGGAAAACTTTTTGTTCAAAGTACAAGATGGAAAGTTAATAGTTACTGCATCAGATATGCAAAACTCAATGACTGCCGAAGTCAATGTAGATAGCGATGAAGATGGCAAAGTGGCTATTCCTGCCAAAATGCTTATCGAAACCCTACGCAACTTGCCTGAACAACCTGTAACTTTTGTACTAAATACCGAAACTTATACCATAGAAATTATTTCGGACAAAGGTCGTTATCGGTTAGCAGGCGAAAACGCAGAAGATTTTCCAGAACCTACCGAAATCAAAATGTCTGATGCTGTAGAATTATCGGCTGAAGTCCTTTCAAGTGCTATTGCTTATACCCTATTTGCAGTGAGTAATGACGAAATGCGTCCTGCAATGAATGGCGTATATATTAGCGTAAATACACAAGGTGCAACCTTTGTAGCCACAGATAGCCACCGTTTGGTACGTTACCGCCGCACAGATGTATCTGCATCAACAGATTTTTCGGTAATTATTCCTAAAAAAGCATTAGGATTACTAAAAAATTCATTGCCTTCAGACAACACCACCCTAAAAATGAGTTTCAATAAACAAAATGCGTATTTTGTATTTGGAAACATCAAATTATCTTGCCGTTTGATTGACGAAAGATTCCCAGACTACGAAAACGTAATTCCTTTGAATAACAAAAACGCCATGTCTGTTAATCGTACTGAATTTATTAGCTCCTTAAAACGTATTTCTATTTATGCCAACAAATCTACTAATTTGGTAAAATTCAAAATTAGTGACGGTTCTTTGTTGGTATCTGCTGAAGATTTAGATTTTTCTAACGAAGCAAGTGAAAATTTATATTGCCAATACGAAGGAGATGATTTGGAAATTGGTTTCCAAGCACGTATGTTCATGGAAATGTTGAGTAATTTGCATTCTCCTGAAATTGCAGTGAAAATGTCAGAGCCAAATCGTGCAACTTTATTACTTTCTACCGAACAGTACGAAAAAGAAGATGTATTGATGTTGGTAATGCCTGTTAGTTTGACAAGTTATTATTAATAGATAGTAGCAAGAGAACAAAATAACTTTGTTTTGTACAATAAATGCTTTCGCATGTCGTACAAAACAAAGTATTTGTATTGCAAAAGTATCTTGCAAACGAAAAACCATATCCTATGTTTTCCCTCACAGAAATAAAACACGCATTTTTGCAACTCTCTACTAACGAGCCTGTAAATTATGCAATTCCTTTCTTTATTGTAGCCATTCTCCTTGAGTTACTGATTCAAAGCAAAGAACAAAAAAAATCTTATTCCAATAAAAAAGATGTAATAGCATCTTTAGCAATGGGAATAGGCTCTATTTTTACTAATTTGTCTATGAAAATAATTTATTTTATTATTTTCAGCTTTTTATACCAAAAATTTGCCTTCTTTCAAATACCAATCACGTGGTGGTCTTGGTTAATCTTGCTCTTTGCAGATGATTTTAATTTCTATTGGTTTCACCGAAGTAGCCACCAAGTACGTATTTTATGGGCTGCACATTCCAATCACCACTCTTCCCAACAATACAATTTGGCAGTAGCTTTGCGACAAAGTTGGACAGAATTTGCCTTCAAATACGCATTTTGGATATATTTGCCTATTTTGGGATTTCAGCCAATACAAATTTTTATGATGATTTCTTGTAGCTTAATTTATCAATTCTTTTTACACACAGAAAGTATAAAAAAATTAGGTTTTTTGGAACTTTTTATGAATACGCCTTCACACCATAGAGTACACCATGCAACCAATACCAAGTATTTAGACAGAAATCACGCAGGAATTTTTATTATTTGGGACAAAATTTTCGGCACTTTTCAAGCCGAACAAGCCAGCAATCCACCAATATATGGCTTAACCGAAAATCTCACAACCTATAATCCAATTAGAATTGCAAGCCACGAATACGAACAAATTTGGAAAGATATGCAACTTGCAAAGTTTTGGAAAGACAAAATAAACTACCTTTTCCAAGCACCAGGTTGGCGACATGATGGCAAAGGAAAAACTACCAAAGAATTACAAAATAGAGATACGTAAAATCTATGCTACAAATCTGACATACCTCTATTGTAAAAACATAGTTTGCTCAACAAAGTTGGTATTCAGGCATCGAAGCCAAAGAAATTAGCAAAGACGAAATAAGTTTTTCTGTATTTTCGGTTTGCAAATTTTGTTGAATCACTTGCATATTTTGTATAGAAATAGGAATTTGCAACATAAAATTTGTCAAAATTTCTGTAATTTCGTCTTGTTTTTTGTTGCCCAAAATTTCTATAAATGGTTTAATTTGCATAGTAGCTTGTAAATTTTTGTTTCGTCTTCCCAAAAATTCCGTATTGACATCTCCATCTTTTTTGGCTTGTATTACCATTTCATTTCCTCTAAAAAGCACAAAAGGCAACAAAGTACGAAACAAAATAGTGCTACTATCTATCCAACTCTGCCCTTCCTTCCAACCTGCTACATTTGGCGGATAAAACAGTACCTGCCCCAATACTTTTTGTATAAATAGTTGAGAATCAGCTTCTTGAAAAACCATTTGTAGTTGTCTTCGCAATCCAACAAGTAATTCTACGGGAGATTTTATCCTTGCAGCTTTATATTTCGCATCATAAAACCAATCTGCCGAAAAAATATCTTCCATCAATTTTGCAATATCGTATTCTGAAGTATAAAATTTTTCGGATAATTCAGTTACTCGTTGAATATCCTCGCCTTTATCATCTAAACGGTGTGTTACAAAATATTTATAGATTTTTAGGGTAATAAAATAGGCAGTTTGCTTATTTTCTAACAACATTTTGATAATATCTTCGCCACTAAAATTCCCCGTTTTGTTCATAAAAGTTTTTGTACCAAAATCGTGCATTCGTTGTCTAAAAACATAAGTTCCTGTTTCGTCTGCACTCCAGCCTGTAAATGCTTTTGCAGCTTGTTTGATGTCGGTTTCGGTATAATTTCCACGTCCTAAAGTAAAAAGTTCCATTACTTCCCTTGCAAAATTTTCGTTAGGACTATTTTTTTTGTTTTGTTGATTGTTCAAATATTTTAGCATTGCAGCATCTTTAGAAACCGCCATCAATAAGTCACCAAATTTTCCTATTGCGTGTGTACGCAATAAATTATTTTGATTTTGTACCAAAAATACATTATCCGATTGACAAGCAAAATGCCCATGCCAAAACAAAGTCATTTTCTCCCGAATACCTTTATCGGCAGTCATTTTATCTAACCATTTTAGGTTTAATTCCTTAATTAATTCTTTGGATTCTTTTCGCAAATCTTTTTTTTCTTCTTTAGTCATTTCTTCTAATTGACTATTAGACAAAAGATTTTCTTGAATTACTGTTAAGTTTTCTACTTTTTGCGAATTTTCTAACAATAGTTTTACTACTTTGGGAATAGATTTTTTGTGTAATGCTTCTATTTCTCCCAAATTTGTCCCGAAAGAGGCACGCAAATAGAGATGTTGTAAATTGATTTGGTCTTTGCTATTCATATCTTTAGTTTGGTAAAATATAGTAAATGAAAATATAGCGAAAAATACCGCAACTACACAAATTATATCAGAAGTTATTGATTTCTGTAGCATTGGACTTTAGTCCAATGCTATTAAGCTAAGGATTACGTTTTTTAGTGCCATAGGCACGAAATATTTATAGTATGAGTTAGTTCTTCTCCTCAAAGTGCCGTAGGCACGAAACCTATTTCGT
>JBIKRY010000376.1:0-4019 GCA_044348925.1 Bernardetiaceae bacterium | reverse complement strand
AGGACTTTTTTTAGGGATAAAACTTTTTCGCATAAAATATTAACTTGCTTTAAATTATGGAAATATCAAAAATTGACCATTGAATTGCCAAAGTGGGAATTGCTGATATACTATACTCAGCAATCAGATGGAATAAGTAATTGCTTACTTTATATATTACTTCTATTATTCGCAAATACTTATTTTTTCATATAATCTCCACGTGAAAAAAATTTCTCTATCAAACAATAAAGCAAAATAAAAAAATAACGACTTCCCATTTCTTTGATTTTTAGCTTAGATTCGCCATATTTTCTATTTGTCCAAGAGTTTGGAACTACAGCAAACGAATAGCCACGTACTATAGTTTTGAGAGATAATTCCAAAGTCAAATTAAAATGAGGAGATAGTAAAGGCTGAATACCTACAATAGTTTCTTTTTTATATAACTTGAAAGCATTGGTAAAATCATTGTAAGCTACTCCAGTAAGTATTTTTACTAACATATTTGCCATACGATTGATATACAATTTGATAGTTGGATAATCATACACAGCACCACCTTTGATAAAACGACTTCCAAAAACCGCATCTACTTCTTGTGTTTGCATAGTTTTGTAATATTTTACCAAATCTTTTGGCGAATCAGACAAATCTGCCATCATAATAGCTACACAATCTCCTGCAAAATTTTCCAAACCTTTGCGTACTGCATACCCAAAACCATTGTAAGGAGCAGGATTGGTAATATAACGCAAAGTAGGAATAGTAGTAGAAAGATGTTGCAATATTTCTAAAGTTTTATCCTTAGAATTATCGTTGATAACCAAAATTTCGTGCAAAATATTTTCCTCTTGCAACACTGCATACAAAGTAGTCAAAGTTTCGGGCAGTGAACCCTCTTCATTGTAGGCAGGAATAACAATACTTAATTTCATAGACAAACATAAAAGGTAAATGGTAGAACTTTAATTTTTAATACCAATTCTGTACGAATTAATAAGACACAATAAATGTATATTTTCAAAAAAAATTAATAATTGATAAGTTAGTGGAAAACCTAAGAAACTATACATGCAAAATGTCAGCATCTAACGTAACTCAAAGTGGCACAGCAACCGTATATTCGCCTTCATGCGAATATACGGTTGCTACGTAACTTACATTTTTACTGCATTCGTTGTTTCCATTTACTTTTACTTTCTACCACTTGTTTATTTTCTGTATTTGTTTTCTTGGAATCTTTGTTTTCCAATAATTTGGAAACCAATAACGCAGCTATTTTTGCTTCTTTTTCGTCTATACTTGGCGTTAGCATTTCGGGTTTGAAATAGCTTTCTATAAATTTTGTGTTAAAATTTCCCGAGATAAAAGCCTCGTGATTCATTACAAAACGACAAAAAGGCAAAGTAGTAGCAATTCCTGTAATTTTATATTCGTCTATTGCACGAATCATTCTTGCAATAGCTTCCTCTCGGTCTTTTCCGTAGGTAATCAACTTTGCAATCATAGAATCATAATAAATAGGAATTTCCATTCCTTGCTCAAATCCGTCATCTACTCTTACACCAGCCCCTTGAGGTCTTACATAGGTTTCTAAAGTTCCTACTTCAGGCAAAAAATTATTCATTGGATTTTCGGCACAGACTCTAATTTCCATGGCGTGTCCCAAAATTTGTAAATCTTCTTGTCGAATAGGCAATGTTTTTCCTTCGGCTACTAAGATTTGCAATTTTACCAAATCTACGCCTGTAATGAGTTCACTAACAGGGTGTTCTACTTGCAAACGGGTATTCATTTCAAGAAAATAAAAATCTAAATCCGCATTTACAATAAATTCTACTGTTCCAGCACCGTAATAATTACAAGACCTTGCCACATCTACTGCACATTTGCCCATTCGTTCTCTAATTTCGGGAGTTAGGCAAGAGCTTGGTGCTTCTTCTACCAATTTTTGATGACGGCGTTGAATAGAACATTCTCTTTCAAAGAAATAAACCACATTGCCATGTTTATCACCAACCAACTGAATCTCAATATGACGAGGCGAGGTTACATATTTCTCAATAAATACCGAACCATCTCCAAATGCCGAAATAGCTTCGCTAACAGCACGTTGCATCTGCTCATCAAATTCGTGTTCATTTTCTACAATTCGCATTCCTTTACCACCTCCGCCTGCACTTGCTTTAATCAAAATAGGATAACCTATTTGTTTTGCAATAATTTTTGCTTCTGCAATATCCGAAACAGCTTCTTTTGTACCTGGTACTAAAGGAATATTATAGGAAGCTGCTGCATTTTTTGCACTAATTTTCCCACCCATTATCTCTATAGATTCGGGAGAAGGTCCAATAAAAATAACTCCTGCCTCGGCACATTTGCGAGAAAAACTTGCATTTTCAGACAAAAAACCATAGCCAGGGTGAATAGCATCAGCCCCACAACTTTTGGCAAGAGCAATAATTTTGTCGGCTAACAAATAAGATTGTGCCGAAGGTGGCTCTCCTATGCAATATGCCTCGTCTGCATATCTTACATGCAAAGATTTTCTATCGGCAGTGCTATAAATGGCTACTGTTTTTATGCCCATATCCTTTGCGGTACGCATCACACGCATGGCTATTTCGCCACGATTGGCAACTAATATTTTCTTAATTTCCATATTTTTGCTTGTTTATTGGCACAAAACTACCATTTTTAGATAGATTTTACACAAATTATTTATTTTTTTCCTTGTTGTTCTTCTATTACTTCTTTCAAATTGACAAACAAAAAAAGCTGACGAAATGCACCAATCCCTATAGTTTTGGTTTGATTTTGATAGCTAATTTTGGTAAGAGAAAAAAAGTAATAATCATCTACGGTTAGCAATTCTTGGACAGTTTTATCTACTATAGATTTGGTAAAAGAATTTTTCATTTCCCCAAACCAATCCAATAAATTTGCATCTGTTTTTTTTACGGTATCTATAGCCAACTCTTGATATACTCTCTGTTTAATATCCCGTTGGTGAAATGCCAAGTCTGGGTTTGTTAATTTTGCAAGTAATAAAAAGCAGATAAAAAAAATACCTGTTCCTATTTGTAATTTTTTTTTGATAGATGGTTGCATACCTATTTTATTTTTGAACAATTTGCCAAATATACCAAGATAAAACAATAATTTTGAAAAAATATCTTTACGAATTCTTAAATACTTAATTTATGAGAAAGGCAATTATTTTCTTTTTTTTATGCACTTTTTGTGTTATTTCATCTTGTCGGTCTATTTCGCAAGGCAGACGTTTTGCACAATGCCAATTTAGAGTTACCACTATGGAAAATATGGCATTGGCAGGCATTGTATTGCCCCCAACTTTGGAAAATATTTCACAGATAAATATCTTAGATGTGGCACAAATTATGGCAAATTTTGCAAAAGGTGGAGAATTTCCCCTAACTTTTATCCAAAATGTAGAAGTACAAAACCCAAATGACCAACTCGCAGCCATTAACCGTTTAGAATGGATTTTGTTGGTTGATGACAAAGAAATTACACAAGGTTTTAACGACCAACGCGTGGAAGTACAGGCAAAATCTATTGTGAATATGCCTCTCAAGTTTAAAATAGATTTACGCAAAGTTATCAGTGTAGGAGCAGCAGAAGCATTTATCAATTTGGTATTAAACCTACTCAAACAGAGCAAAAAACCAACACGAATCAAGCTCAAAGTAAAACCAAGTTTTAGAATAGCAGGAATGATGGTGGCTTATCCAGGGTATATTTCTCTAAAACAAGAATTTTCTGCAAATTAATGTTAATTTTTCCTACTTTTGTGTTGCAGTTGCGTAAAAGATAAAAAGATAGGTTAGGTAAAAATAGGCACTTAGGTTAGCTAAATTTCGTTTTATTTCTACTTAACGTGAACTACGGATTACTTTATTGATAATCAACAATTTACAAGTAAAATATATAATAAATCAGCAATTCCCACTTTGGCAATTCAATGGTCAATTTTTGATATTTCTATAATTTAAAGCAAGTTAATATTTTATGCG
>JBIKRY010000375.1:0-4027 GCA_044348925.1 Bernardetiaceae bacterium | reverse complement strand
AGACGAGGAAGCTGTACGAGTTTTTGCAGATAATTTGCGACAACTGTTAATGGCTGCACCGTTGGGCGAAAAAAATGTTTTGGCTATTGACCCTGGTTTTAGGTCGGGTTGCAAAATTACTTGTTTGGATAAGCAGGGAAAATTATTGCACAACGAAAATATGTATCCTCACGAACCACAAAGAGAAGTTGCAAAATCGGCATCAATTATCAAAAAACTGTGCGAAAAGTTTGAAATTGAGGCTATTGCCATAGGAAATGGCACTGCGGGACGTGAAACTGAAACTTTTATCAATTCATTGGGTTTGCCAAAAACTATTATGGTGATTATGGTCAATGAAAATGGGGCTTCGGTTTATTCGGCTTCGGAAGTGGCAAGAAATGAGTTTGCTGACTATGATTTAACGGTGCGTGGCTCGGTTTCTATCGGCAGACGTTTGACAGACCCGTTGGCAGAATTGGTGAAAATTGACCCAAAAGCTATTGGCGTGGGGCAATATCAACACGATGTCGACCAAAGTTTGCTAAAAACAAGCCTTGACGATACAGTTATGAGTTGCGTAAATGCGGTTGGTGTGGAATTGAATACGGCAAGCAAAGAATTGTTGATGTATGTGTCGGGTTTGGGCGAAAGTTTGGCAAAAAATATTGTCGAATATCGCAATAAAAATGGTGCTTTTAAATCTCGCAATGACTTGAAAAAAGTAGCACGTTTGGGCGAAAAAGCCTTTGAACAAGCAGCAGGTTTTTTGCGTATTCGCCACGCTGAAAATCCATTAGATTCGAGTGCAGTTCACCCTGAAACTTACGCTATTGTGGAGAAAATGGCTAAAGATTTGAAATGTACCGTTAAAGATTTGATGACGAATGATGATTTGCGAAAACAAATTGATTTGAAAAAATATGTTTCCGAAAAAGTAGGTTTACCAACTTTACAAGATATTGTAAAAGAATTAGCAAAACCTGGTCGTGACCCTCGTGAAAAATTTGAGGCTTTTAGCTTTGCAGAAGGCATAAATTCGATGGAAGACCTGAAACTCGGAATGAAATTGGCGGGAATTGTTACGAATGTTACAGATTTTGGTGCTTTTGTCGATATTGGCGTGCATCAAGACGGGCTTGTGCATCTTTCGCAAATGGCTGACCGTTATATCAAACACCCTTCGGAAGTGGTGAAAGTTGCCCAAAAAATAATGGTTACGGTTACAGAAGTCGATATTCCTCGCAAACGTATTGCGTTGAGTATGAAGGAAAATAGCCCCCTAAGCGAAACGTCGCACCGCCCCAAAGGGGGGAATAATTCCTCCTCGCCAAAATCTTTTTCTACGAATAAAGTACCTGCAAAAGTAGAGGTGGAGAAAGAGGAAACTATGGAGGAGAAATTGAAAAAGTTGAAGGGAATGTTTAAGTAGGAAATTTTCGTAGGATAGGGGTTGCAACCCCTATCCTATGCAAAAATTACGAGAACTAACATTTCTTTGAGAAATAGTAACCTAATTCTTACTTAATTTATGGGGTATATGACAAGACATACTAAACTATTGATACCTTTTATTTTCTTTCTATTCTGTTTTCTATCAGCAAATCGCAGTTATGCCCAAAATGCTTATGTCTTGTTAGAGTTAGAATCGTGGCAACAAGAAAAAATAAAAATACATTTATATAGCCAAGATAGTGTTTTGATGGATTCGTTTGAGTTAATTAGAGATAGCACATTTGTCTTAAAAGTTCCTATCAAAAAGTCTTATTACCTCAAAATAGTGTCATTGGATAATTTGACAGATTATAAAGAAATGGATAAAATTATTCCACTTGATTTTACACAAGCAGAAACTTACGCAGTGTATAAAAAAATTATTGATTTACAAGGATATGAATGTTGTGTAGATGCTTTTAATTCAATAAACTTCCCAACCAATAGAATAGATATTCTGTTAGTTAGACAAAATATAGAAACCATTGAAATGTTAGCAAACTATTTGAAAAATTACCCTTATACTAAAATTAAGTTAGTCGGACATACAGACCATTTAGAAAAAGACAAACAAAATCTTTCTTTCAAACGTGCAGACGCAGTAAAAAATTATTTACTAAGTCATAAAATACCTAATAGCAGAATAGAAATAGAGGGCAAAGCAGATACAGAACCAACAGTGCCAAATATTGTAAATGGCAAAAAAGATAAAAATAATATGGCTTTAAATCGCAGAGTAGATTTTAGAACTTCTCACTTATTTGGCTCTACAAAAAAAGCTATTGTTTTAGTGTTTGCAGATAGCACAGCAGTACAAGAAACACAAATTACAGCCAACTTACACTATCCTTCTGGTGAGTCTATGGAAGTAACAGAAAGGTTTGTTTATAATTACGAGAATATTAAAATACTCTATTTGTTCAGTGCTTTCGACTATATTTTAGAAGTAAAACGCAATAACAATGTTATTCGTTTGCCTATTGATTTATCTAAAAAAACGGAGGACACTATTGTAATAAAATTATAGCTTGAAAAAGAGGAAACAATATAAGTTCTAAAAAAATTGAAGGGAATGTTTAAGTAGGAAATTATTTATAAGCACTAACATTTCTCAAAGAAATGTTAGTTTTATTTTCTTTGAATATAAAAACTTCGTATATTTGTGTTGAGAACAGAACGTCAAGGGCGTATGCGCAGATTTAGGTATGTGGCTCTGTTTATTAAGTTCGTTAAAATTCTATTAATTTTAGAATTTTAACGAACTTTTTGTTTATAAAAAACTTGCTATTTTGTACATCAAACTAATTTAGAACTTACAACTAAAAACCTACAACTCTTTTTTTATCCACCCCACATTTTCAAACAACATCTTACAATCATCATAAAATTTTTGGCTATCAAAAGCTACTTTTTTCATACCTCTCAAAGTTGGAATTTGCAAAATTCCTTCTAAATATGCCTCAGCTTGCATGGTTAGGGCTTCGGTTTCGGTGGCTTTTTCGAATTTGTGGTAATCGAGGTGCAGATTATTATATAGCGTATGTTTTTTAACCGAAAAACCTTTCTGCCAACGATTATCGTGTAAATGATTATCAGGTTGCACAACAATAAAGATGAAAAAATATCTTGTAATGAGTTCATTATCCATATAATTACTAATTTTTAGCTCATTTGATATAGTTTTTTCTATCAACAAATCTTGTAACTTATGACCTACTTCGTGCCAACATACTGCCGAAATTATAAAATTACGTGGCTTATCACTCAATTTATATAGTGCTTTTTCTAATTGTGTATCAGGTCTTATTATTGAAGTTGTCATATTGTTAATTTTTAATGGTCATAAGGGTTTCCTGGTGGTCTTGCAATTCTCTTTAACAAAGGTCTTGCTTGATTTTCAGGTAACAAAGGATAGGTAATAATTTTTTTACATTCCTCTATCAAACATTGTTGCAAAGTACCTTTAAATTGCGGAAAATATATAAAATTATCAAGTTTTGCGGCACTATACCTGCCTTTTTGTCCATTTATTGTTACACCATATTTCCAAACTTCACCTCTGCTTAAATAAATATGTGTAGTGTCCAAACAAGATATACAAGCATAATAACCTGAAATTCGGGCATATAACACGTATTGTTCTGCATTTTCAAATTTTATGGTATCATCATGTAACTTTTCCAATCTTTGTGGCGTAAGTTGCAAGTTCCCATTTTTATCAACCTCCACTACTTCTGAATAACGCAAACCCGCATACACAAGTAAACATAACAAACCGACAACAAACCAAATTCTATAATTTGGTGCTTTGGTTTCTTTTGTTATTTTTCTAAATCTTTGTCTTGGCTCTTTAACATACATTACATAAAATTAGTAAATTTGTACGAAAACTTCTAATTTTATGTCAAGAAAATTTGACAAAATTGCATTATTTTTAGGTAATCGTGAAATTGCATTTGATAGTTATTCAGAAATAAGGAAATTACATCAGACTTTTTTCAAAAATGGTATAAGTTTAAGAGAAATTGAAAAAATTGAAGGGAATGTTTAAGTA
>JBIKRY010000374.1:0-4042 GCA_044348925.1 Bernardetiaceae bacterium | reverse complement strand
TTTGAATAACTTTTTACTATCACATTTTCGGCATTAAGCAAATAAAAATCTGTTTCTTTTGTGGCAGTGCTTTCAATATCTAAAGTAGTAGTTTTACCTTTCAAATTTACTGTTGAATTATCTGCAAAAACTATTTTAGTTAAATTAGTATTATTTATATTAGCAATATTCAGTCTCGAAAAATTTGTAACTTGGTAAGACATGTCACTAGCTTTGAGAGTTATTACCTTAAAATCTGCATTGCTACGCATATCACAGACTATTTTTTGAGCTATTAGATTATTTGCTACAATTTCTGCAAAATCACGCATAGCAACTGTTAAATTAGCAACTGTAATATTATTAATCTTAAAATCACTATTATCAGCCATATCTATTATAAGATTTTGGGAATTAGTGAGGGTATTTGCAGTAATTTCTGCAAAATCTCGTAAATTTACAATAAATCCATTAGGGGTTGTAATCGTGTTTTTGATTTTAAAATCTGTATTACTATGCAAGTTAAGGGTAAAATTTTGTTCTACTCTAAAATTTTGGGCATTGATACTAGCAAAAGCACCCATAACAGGCAAAAATGTATTTGCTTTTATATCTCCTTGTACTAAAAAATCAACATTGCTTGTAAGGTCAATTTTAAATTCTTTACTAATTAACAAACTTTTATTAATGGTTATATCTCCAAAATCTCGGCTTGTAATGTTTAAATTTTCGCTAACTAAATTACCATTTAATATCAAATTTACATTTTTTGATACATCAATTTTTGTAAGTGTTCTTACCTCCAAATTCTCCATAGTCAAATCCCCAAAATTTCTACCTAAAAAGTTAAATGAATTAGCAGTAATATTAGCTTTAAAATCTACTTTACTATTTTGTTGTGTGGTAATTTGCATATCTGCCACTGTAAATTCATCATATATTACCACTTTTCCAAATTCGTAAGCATAAATATTACTCAAATTAGACATAATTAGTGTAATTGTAGGCGTAGAAAGAAAACCATTTACGATAGGTTCATATTCAAAAACCTCCGAATTAATTTTTATATATTGTCGATATTCATTGGTGGCATCTACATTAATTCCTTTTGTAATATAATAGCCTGTGGTTGTTCCTTTGCGAATCACAACATTTGCATTTTTAATTCGTAAAGATTTAAAGGAAGCAGGTACAAACGTAGTATTGCTGGGTAATGTTGGATTTACAGGAGTCGGATTTACAGGATTTGTAGTTACCCCACAACCCGAAAATAAATAGCTAAAAGCTATAAAAATGAACAAATGATAAATATGTTTCATAAAAGTTTGAGAAATTTTTTTTGGTTAAAATCTAATTTTTGAATAAATTACCTATCAGGTAAATTTAAACCAATCAATAGAGATTATTAATGTCTGTAGCATAGACTTTAGTCTGTGCTTTTAACGTGCTGAAAATCAAGTAATTAAATCACAGGATAAAGGCTATGATACAAAATCTTAATAAGCTCTAATAGGTAATTTTATTTTTTAGGTTTACTTTTTGGTGGATTATTTCCACGACCTTTGCCAGATTTATTTCCTGTGGTACTTGGCAAGTTTGGTACATTTGGCGTTGATTTTGGCGTTGGACTTTTTGGTGTTTTTGCCATCATTTTAAGTAATATGAAAGTGTGAGAAGATAATTTATAGTTTTCTACGATTGTCAAGGTGCGAAAAGCACCATTGACAACGTATAATTTTTTTTATTTTTGTTAATTAAAATTGTAAAAAATACCTATTTGTATCGGTAAATACGAGTAAGTTCCTGTAGTTCCAGAGCCTAAAAAAATGACATTATAACGCAAACTTGCTGTAACATCGAGGTTATCCGCTATTTCGTAAGCAGCACCCAAAACAGGAGCAAATCCAAAACGAGTAAAGGAATATCCAGAGCCTAAACCTAACAAATATGCACCTCCTTCGAGTCCTGCATAAGGCTTAAAAGTATCACGGCTAAAAAAGTATAAGCCACTTCCCATTAAACTGCTAAAATAGCCACTACCATACTGAAAACTGCCACCTAAGGCTATATTATCATTTGCTAAATAATGCCCCGATACGCCAAGACCATACCCAAAAGCACCGCCACTGCCCAATGATAAAGCTGCATTGGTATTTACCCCAAGCATAAATTGGGCTTTAGAAATATTTGCCATTGCCATAAGGCATAGCAAAGACATAGTGAAAAATAGTTTTTTCATAATTTGAATAAAATTTAAGGTTTAAATGAATTTGATTTTGTTATAAATTACCTGACAAAAATATAACGATTTTATGAAAATATAACAAACATACTTTACAGTAAGAAATTGCTTTTTTAGTAGGTTTTATCAAGTTTTTACTTCTCTGTATGCAGTAAAATTTTTAGTTTATCCAACACAACTTGCACCATCAAATGTATTTCTAAATCTGAATAAGTTTTATAGCCAAGTAAGGTCGCTATTTTCTGTTCTAAATCAGGTTTTAGGCTTTGTGTAGCTTTAAAGTTTGGAATAGCAGCCAAACGTGCAATCGTATTCGTATCACAGTCAAGTTCTTTGGCAATAGCTTTGCAGTGCGTATAACTTAAATTGTCGGTATAAGAAATCATTAGTTTTTTAGCAAGTTTTGCAATAAGTTGCCGTCTAATAAGTATATTCAAAGTAGTAGAATTTTATTTTCACAAAATTAATTAACTTTTTATAAAAACTTACTGCATACTTGTCATCTAAAAACTTGCTTTTTGATACTGAAAACCGCATTTTAGGTTGTATTCATTACAACATAACCCAAGCCACCAACCAATAGTACACACAAAGAAACCTTGATATAGTCTGTTACTACGTCTATCATTAAGCTCATTTCTAAGTTTTCATAGGATTTGTAACCCAAAAAATCTGCTATTTTTTGTTCTATATCAGGTTTGAGAGTTTGTGTGGCTTTGAAGTTTGGCAAATCTGCCAAACGTGCTATGGTATTTGCATCACAATCTAAATGGTCTGCAATTTTTTGGCAATCTTTATAGTTCAAAGATTTTGTTGTAATAATTCCTGCTTTGGTAGCAAGTCTTTGCATTAATTTTTGTCTTATTTTACCATTCATACGATTAAAGTTTTATATTTATTTGAATGGTACAAAGGTAAATAGCTATTTGTTAAGAATAATCCAAATAGGGTTTTGCGTGAGAAATAGCATTCATCATTAGTAGGTGTGTAGGTAAAACTTAGATACTGCTTGTACTATGTAGCTCTTGCTACTTGCTTTTTTATGCTTAGTTTTTATGATAAATGAATGACAAAAAAACGTATTCGATACTTTTGAGGTGGTAGATAAACATAAAAATCACTTTGTTTGCGTATAAATCTGTGTTACAACAAATTTTAACATAGATAAAAATGACATTATTAATAAAAAAACATAAATTAGCAAAACAACCAAAATAACCAAAAAATTAAGCCTTATATGAAAAAAATCTTTTTTCTATTTTTCTGTTTTTGGGGTTTTGTAACGCATTTGCAAGCCCAAAACGATAAATTTAATCGGGAAGATGCCTTTATTGCCGATTTACAAAATCTCTTTGGACGCAGTGCAAGTCCTATTACACGCAAAACTGCCCAAGATTTTGAAACAAATTTCCAAACATTACCTGCCGAAACCAAAACTAAGCTTTTTGAAATTGTGCAACTATCCTATAAACGTGGTTTGCCACCAAGTCCTAATATAGATATGTTTTTGGAGATGATAAATGCTGGTATTATGATTAAGAAACTTAATGCAGAGCAGTTGCTAAAATTAATAGAGATTAGCAAAAACACAATACAAGATTATAATTACAGACGTGATATTACTTTGTTGTATTTCAATGGTATGAAAACTTTTTTGGCGGATAATTATTTGTATAAAACAACTTTTAATCAATATCGAATATCTTCAGAAGTGCCTTTTACGTTTGGTTATATAAAACCTGTGAATGATTTGGAATTGAAAAATTTTACCAAAAATGACACAGCTACTATTGCCAACTTTGAAAAAGAGGCAAAAGATAC
>JBIKRY010000104.1:0-14326 GCA_044348925.1 Bernardetiaceae bacterium | reverse complement strand
TGGCGGTTACGTTTGGGTTAATTCGCAAAGCTATTTTTGCTATTTTTCCGTTTGCTTTTGCCAATAAATTAATTACTTCGATTTCGGGTATAGATTCACAATTAAAGGAAAAAATACCATATTCCAAGCCGAGCATAATTTCTTTATCTGTTTTGCCAACCCCTGCAAAGGCAATATTTTGTGGAAGAAAACCTATTTCGATGGCACGTTTTACTTCATTGCCACTCACACAATCTGCCCCTAAACCTGCATTTTTTATTTGTGTAAGGATTTGTGAATTGGCATTTGCTTTGAGTGCATAGTGAACTTTATAATCATATTGCTTTGTTTGTTGTGCAATAATAGCTAAAGTATCTGCAAGTATATTGGTATCGTAATAATAAAATGGCGTTTCTATGCTTTCAAAACGGCGTATTAAGTCGGGTGTAAACATCAATATTTTTTTTAATGTATGCCTAAGGAATAGATAGGAAATAAGATATTTAAAATTTAAGTAGTAACTTATTGCTTATTCATCTAAGTTGCGTAGCTGTACCATATTATCGGGTCAAGTCCAGCCAAGCAACTTATTTTAGTGTATTACAACTGCAATAATTCCAAAATTCGATTAAAATCATCTTCTGAGAGAAAAGGAATTTTAATTTCGCCTTTATTTCCTTCTTTTTTTATACTAATTTTTGTACCAAAATGGCTACTTAGTTTGTTTTGTATGCGTTGCATTTCTACAGGTAGTTGTTTTTTGGTACTTGTTTTGGCGGTTTCTTTACCAATATTGGTAGATAAACTTCGTACATATTCCTCTACTTTTCTTACCGACCATTCTTCTTCCACTATTTTCTTCAAAAGTAGTAATTGGGTTGCAATATCTTCTATGTTTATCAAAGCCCTTGCGTGTCCCATACTTAGTTTTTTATCTCGCAATGCTGCTTGAATATCAGGAGGTAATTTTAACAAACGTAGATAATTGTTTACTGTAGTACGTTTTTTGCCAACTCTTTCGCCAAGTTCTTCTTGTTTCAAATTGCACTCAAATAACAATCTTTGATAACTTGTAGCTATTTCCATTGCATCGAGTTCTTCGCGTTGAATATTCTCAATCAATGCCATTTCGAGCATTTCTTGGTCGTTGGCAATTCGTAAATATGCAGGAATGGTGCTTAAACCCAACAATTTAGAAGCCTGTAAACGTCTTTCTCCCGAAATTAGTTGATACGCATTTTCGTCTAAACGCCTAACGGTAATAGGTTGAATAATTCCATGAATTTTAATAGAATTAGCCAATTCTTCGAGGGCTTCCCTTTCAAAATGTGTGCGTGGTTGATAGGGATTGACCTCGATAGATGAAATCAAAATTTCATTTACCCCAACTACAGTAGTTTCTGTATGCACATTATGAATTTGATTAACATTATCAGAATCTGCTAACAAAGCACTTAAACCTCTACCTAATACACTACGTTTTTTCAGTAAACCATTTTTGTTTTTATCGTCCATTAGCTTGCGAATTATGCGAATTTGCGTGAATCAGTAATTTTTTACAAAGATAAAAAAAAAATTGAGAAATGATATATAGCATAGACATTTTTGCAGATACAGATAGCCAAAATTGGAAAAATAAGGATTTTAAAATTGCTAATAAAAGAGAATAAACAAATAGAATAATTACAAATTTGATAATAAATATTGCTTTTTATTGCGAATAATCTATATTTTTAATATTTTTATTAAAAAATTTGTAAATTAAAAACAAAGCTATTAATATTGTAGTGTGAAACAAGCACAAAAGCACAAGTACAACAAAAATGAATAAAGGCAGACACAAGAGTCTTCTAAACAACAATGTAGGGTGATGAAATTTGGCAGCCATGCCCACCTATCTCGTGGGTAAGGAGTTTGCGATAAATTTTATACAGCAAGTCAAGTTGCATAGCAGGTTGATTTGCTGACATAAAACTAAGCACCTTGTGAAGGTTCGAGTCCTTCCCCTACAGCAACTAAAAAAGTGTGTAATAAATTTACACACTTTTTTTATTGCCCAAAATTTACTTTATTGTATATTTGATACCAAGAAACTTACATAGATATACAATTTCTGATGATACATACCTACAATTCAGTTTTACAAAGTCATTTTCAAAAGGCTAAAAATCCAACAAATGCTGTGGCAATGGAAAAATATATGAAAAATAAATTTACTTTTTTTGGCATTAAAACTCCAGAACGTAAGCTAATTTATAAAGATTTTTTGTTGCAAATGGGATATCCAAAAGTAGAAGAACTTGAAAATATTGTGCTTGAATTATGGCAACAACCAGAAAGAGAATACCAATATTTTGCAATGGAATTGGTGGAAAAATTTAGCAAAAAGCCTACAGAAAATTATATTTTATTGCTCGAAAAACTCATTGTCCAAAAATCTTGGTGGGATACAGTCGACTTGTTGGCTTCGCATAGTGTAGCAAATTATTTTAGGTTTTATCCACAAACTATTCCAGAAATTACAGAAAAATGGATAGAATCGGAAAATATTTGGTTACAACGGACTTGTTTGCTATTTCAATTATTTTACCGAAAACAAACTAACACTATTTTATTATTGGATTATATTCGAATGTTAGCAGATAGCAAAGAGTTTTTTATTCAAAAAGCCATTGGTTGGGCATTGCGACAATATGCACGTACAGATGCAAATACTGTGAAACAATTTGTTGAAAAAACTCCTTTGAAACCTTTGAGTAGGCGTGAGGCATTAAAACATATTGGCGAATAAGAAAATAAAATGGATTTTTTGCCGTTGGCTGTGTTGCTACCATAGGTAAGGGCACACAAACAATGAACAAAATCTCCAATATCTACAGGATTTTTAAATTCCCTCCCAATAGGCGAGGGCTGGGGAGGGGTTTTTGGTTTCAAACCTTTAAAAATAGATTTTACTATTGGCATTGCTGCCAAGACATTAAAACTAAGCCCTTGATTTTCAGTGCTTTGTGTAGCTAAGTTTGACAAAAAGAGTTTTAAGTTTTATTTTTAAAAATGTTGCATATCTTTAAAAATAGCCTTCTTATCATATTTTTATGTGTCTGTTGACTTGTTTCTGAAAATATAGATAAAGGTTGAACAAATTCTATACACTCTCCTTCATAGGAATAGATATAATATTCAGTCTTATTCTTACCTTCTCTTATCTCAGCATAGGCAAACTCTTGAGCATCATGTAAAGAATTAAAAACTAAAAAATAATTTTTATCATCACTTAAATAATAATTATCATTATTATTTAAAATAATTCCTGTTTGGTATTCTGCTCTGATAACAGAGAATTTACCTTGTTCTAAATTAGGTATTTTCATACTTATCGTAATATTACTGTTTCAAAATGTATATCTCGCCAAGTTCCTTTAAGTAAACTCTCAGTTTCTGAAACTATAATGTGGTTTGGCTGGGCGGCATTCCGCATGATTACATAGCCATAAACTACTATTTTCTTCTTCTCAATAAGGTATTTTAGACTACTGATAATCAAGTCTTTGTACTTATTTTTTGCTAAGAGTTTTTTTTTGCCGTTGTTTGTGTCTCCACCTAGGGTATGTACACATCTTTTTAAGAATTTTTGAGTAAGTTTAGTATATGTTTTAGTGTTTTTATTTACAAATTTAACAATATTTTTATGCTAAAAATACTTATCAACAATACTAAGCAAGAATAAAAGCTAATTAAAATAGATAATAAATTTATAAAATACTAAATATAGTTTTACTAAAATTACTTAGAAATATAACAAAAGATGTGTACATACCCTAGATGCAGACACAAACAACGGCAGGAAGTTGGCTATTTCGGAGACGAAAACTCTCTGCCAACACTGAAGTTGAAACGAAGCACAAATGTTCATTTAACCTACAATTTCTTTAGGTGCTGTAATGCCTTCGTGCTTCTATTATTTTGAAATTCCAATGTCAATTATTCTTGAATTATCTACTAAAACTTTCAACCTTGTTTTATCAGATGTCCAACAAGTCTTAAGATAACTCTTTAATTCGCATTCGCTTTTAAAACTATCCAGCCTTACACCATTAACTTCAATCACTTGTGAATTTAAAGTAATTTCCTTTTCGTTGAGAGGAATTTCATCAAGATATACTTTACCATTTATAATTTTGGGTGAATATTCAATGAAAAAAGGCCTCGTTTGACTTTTTGAATTTTCAATCGATTTTGCATAAAAACGTTTTTTGGGAAAATCAAGTGTTACAATGTAGTTTTCCAAATATTTTACACCAAATCTCGACAAATTATCATTTGATACTTGTGTAATAATTGAATCCATTATTGTTGAACCTATTTCTAATTTATCAATAAAAACATAATTTATAGTATCATTAGGTTCTTGTCCAAAAACACCACCATAAGGTGAGCCATAAGTTTTAAAGGTATTTTCTTTTTTTATTGCACTTTTCAACCCTACTTTATAGGCTGCTTTCCTCCAAGAAAATAGCGATGGATCACCTGTATCAAATAGCATCAGCTCTTCTATTTTGTTGTTCACTACTCCAATAATTAACGGTGAGCTTTGTTTTCCGTAAAGTTCCATTTTAGCTTTGTTTTCAAGATTTGAAAGTTTTTTTGTATTGTTTGAAAAAGTGATTTGTTTTTTTGGGATATCTATTTGCCAAACACAATTTGACATAAGATTAGCTCCCAAAATACCATCAATTTGCCCACATTCGCTAAGAAAACCTAAATCGACATTTGAAAACAAAGTATTTACAAACTCAATCTCTTTTATTTTAAGAGAAGGCAAAATGTATAAACCGACAGAATCTTTCTGTACTCCGCCTGTTCCTGCTTCTACAATTCTACGTGGAGTTAAATTCAATTTTTTTACAAGCTTATTATTTAATGCAGTTGGAGCACCCGTATCTAATATAAAATTGTAATTTTCCCCATCAATTTGCACAACTAAAATAATTCTGTTGTCAACAAAATCAATTTTTTGAGTTTCTAAGAATGTTCTTTGTTTAACATAGGAGTAAATGGGTTTGTCTTTCTGCGCAATAACATTAGTTGTTACAAAAAACATTAAGGCTAAAATTGTTTTAATTTTCATAAGTTTTTCTTTCAATTGGTTTATTTTTTTAAGTCATTGTTTGTGTCCACACCTAGGGTATGTACACATCTTTTTAAGAATTTTTGAGTAAGTTTAGTGTATGTTTTAGTGTTTTTATTTACAAATTTAACAATATTTTTATGCTAAAAATTCTTATCAACAATACTAAACAAGAATAAAAGCTAATTAAAATAGATAATAAATTTATAAAATATTAGACGTAGTTTTACTAAAATTACTTAGAAAAATTAAAAAGATGTGTACATACCCTAGGTGTCCACACAAACAACTCCACTATAACGTGAAACTTATACAAATAAACAACTTTTTTAGTTTTATCACACAAAAATACACAATAAACTATCAAAAGCAGCTTTTCAATGCACTTTTGACGTTATAGTGGAGTGGTTTCAGGACACAAACCACGGCAGGAAACCAAAATATTTTTAAAACATTACAGTTTCACCATCATTAGGAATTGCTACTTTTCCCAAAAGTCCTTTTGCTTTCAAAGCCATTTTTAGCTCTTGTCTTGTCGTTGGGCAATGATTTAATGCTTCTAAATGGTTTGCAAACACTTTTTTAGGTGATTTTTCAACAAATTTTAAAATTTCCTCCATCGTCATCAATAATGGTTTTCCTATATCCAAACGTGCTGTGCCACAAGCAATTACTGTGATGTCTGGTTTTAATTGACTTAATACTTTTTCTACGTGTTCCGTATAAACTGTATCTGCACTAATATAAATAGATTCTTCGTTATTCAATTTAATATAAAAACCCATCACATTTCCCATTGGAAAAGCAATAAAACCATAACCATGCACTGCAGGAATACCTGTAATTTCACCTCCCAAAAATGCTTGTGGTTTCCAATAATCTAAACTTTGGCTGACATTTAAGCCTCGTTTTTTTAGTGTTTTTTCATCTTTACTACTACAAATTACAGGAATATTTTTGCTTTTTAAGAAAGTTTCTGCATCTTGGTCTAAATGGTCAGGGTGCAAATGTGTTACCAAACAATGCGTTACACTGTCTAAAATAGTTTGGCTATTAGTTGGCAAAGCCACCAATGGATTTCGTTTAGGTTTGTAACGAAACAGTGTAAAAGGTGGTTGTGTGCCAATTTTTCCTAACATTGGGTCAACCAAAATAATTTTATTTCCTGCTTCTATTACAAAAGTTGCGTTTCTGATATGATGTAATTTCATTATTGCGAATTTTAAGTGATTATCAAATATTTAACCTTGCAAAATTGCTATGATAATGAAAATATAAAGCTACCATTTTTAGCTTAAATACTACCATTTTGATAATCATTGCGATATTGCGAAGTTGTAAGACCTGTTTGTTGCTTAAAAAAACGCATTAAATGATTTGATTCCGAAAAATTAAGTTCATTTGCTATTTCATTAATGCTAAGTTTGGTATAAATCAAATAATTTTGAATTTCATATAAAAGCCTTTCTTTAATTAATTGACTTGCAGAAACATTAAACTGCGTTTGCAATGCCTTATTTAAAGTAATGCGGCTGACACCAATTAAAGTTGTGTAATCTTCAATTCTTTGTTTTTCTTTAATATGTTGTTCTAAAAGTTTCTTAAATTGATAAGCATAATTATTTAATGGTGTACTAACATTTAATTGATGAAATATTGCATATTCTCGGTTAAGTTTCATCAACAAAAAATAAAGCAATGCACGTACAATATGTGAACTATCACATTTAGTATTTTTAAGTTCCAAAGTAATTTCAGCAAAAACTTCTTGAACTTTCTCGTAAATTGTTGAATTTGCTGTAATTATTAGTGGATATTTTAGCTGATAAAAATAAAGTAACCTATAAGTAAATAGCTTATCCGCAAAAAAATCATTGAGAAAAATGTCTTGAAAAATTAGAAACTGTCCTTCTATTTCTTTGTTATCTATATGCCATTGTCGTTTTTGGAAAGGCGAAATAAAAACAAACGAAAAATCATTTAATGCAATCTTATTTTGATTAAGAATAATATATCCTTTTGCTTTTTTGAAAAAAAGAATTTCAAAAAAATCAGTATTATGCACCTCCTCAGTGAAATAATCACTTGGAAGTTCGTGTAGATTTCCAACATTCATGAGCATATCTACGCCACACACTGTTTTATCAAACTTTATTGTTTTCAATGTTTTTAATAATTTTCTGCAATATTAAAATAATAAAACTCTTACTTTACGTTTTCTAAAAATATTTTGAAAAAATATTGCAATTTATTTGCACATACCAACAAGTATGTATATTTTTGTAGCATCAATTAAATAAATGGACACAAGAACCCAAATATTAGAAAAAAACTTCCAAGCCATACATATTAATGGCTTTCAAGGAACAAGAACAGACAAAGTAATCTTAGAGTTAGGCATTACAAAAGGTGCTTTCTATCATTATTTTCCTGATAAACTTTCTATGGGTTATGCAGTTATTGACGAAATTTTGTATCCAATGTACGTTAATAGTTGGATAAATTTGCATACGTATTCAGGTAATCCAATAGATGGCATTGTTAAAGTTATTGAGCAAATAAAAGGCTATTGTACTGATGAAAATGTTGCTTATGGTTGTCCACTAAATAACCTTATTCAAGAAATGTCGCCATTAGATGAGGGTTTTCGCAACAGATTAAACAAAATTATAGACAAAGAGGTAGAACTTATTGCTGCTGCCATTGTAAAAGGACAAGCAAAACAGCAAATTAAAAAGTCGTTTGTGGCTGAAGATGCAGGTTATTTTATCATTGCAGGTATTGAAGGAAGTTATGCAATGGGAAAATCTAAAAATAGTAAAGCAGTTTTTGAAGCAAGTATCAATCAATTAATCTGTTATTTGAATTTCTTAAAAGAGTAAACCGTATATTTGCCTTTAGGCGAATGAAAAATATTTTTTTTACCAAAATACATACATACAAGTATGTTTGTGTTTGAAAACATTTATCAATTTCATTTTAAATTTTAAACTTTATTTCTTATGTACGTTATCACAGGAGCAACAGGCAACACTGGTGCAGAAATTACAGAAGCTTTATTAAAAGCTGGCAAACAAGTTACAGTTATTGGTAGAAGTGCCGATAAACTCAAAATTTTTGCGGAAAAAGGTGCAAAAATTGCCGTTGGTGATTTAGAAAATACAGCATTTTTGACCGAAACTTTTCAAGGTGCTACCGCAGTGTATGCAGTTATTCCTCCAAAATGGGATTTAACAACAGATTGGCGTAGCTACCAACGATTAATTGGGAATTCTATTGCTGATGCAATTAAGGCTGCAAAAGTTCAAAAAGTTGTAGTTTTGAGTTCAAATGGTGCACATTTGCCTGAAGGTGCAGGCCCTGTAACAGGTTTGTATGAGTTTGAAACTACTTTAAAAACTATTCCAAATCTTGATATTTTGAGTTTAAGAGCAGGATATTTTATGCAAAACTTTTTTGGTCTTATTGGAATGATAAAACATGTAGGTTTTTTTGGTTATTCTTTGCGTAATGATGTAAAAACTCCATTGGTACACACCAAAGACATTGCAGCAGCAGCAGTAAAGCACCTTTTAGCCTTAGATTTTACAGGTTTTAAAACTGTTTTTGTATCAGGTACAGCAGATTTGACAATGGACGAGGCAGCAAAAATATTAGGCAATGCTATTGGAAAACCAGATTTGAAATACGTTACATTCTCACAAGCTGACGCAAGGGCAGGAATGATTCAAAGTGGTATTCCAGAAACTATTGCAGATGGTTATAATGAACTTTTTAATGCTTTGAATGAAGGAAAATATTTGAATGATTATCAAAGAGATGCAGAAAGTACAACCCCAACAAGTTTAGAATGGTTTGCAAAAAATGAGTTTGCACCTGCGTATAATCAAGCGTAATTTTTAAGTATTTGATTAGAAAATATATATTCTTAGCAAGTTTTCAGAACTTGCTAAGAATTAATCACTTGATTATCAATAACTTACGGAATTGAATTATTATTTTTAGATAGGTTTTTTGCATTTTAGATTCTCTGCAAGTTGATGGCAAATTTATCAAAATTTTATGTTAAATTCTGTTTCTATGGCACGAGGAAATTTAATAAAAGTAGGATTTTCGTTTAAAAATTCTTTCACAAAATCATTATCTCCCAAAGATTTCAAGCCTTTTATATACTCCATACGTTCTTTTACTAAAAGAGGATTATTCAAGTCAAGGTATTTTCGCAAATTATCTGCTCGTATATCTGTTGAGTTTACTTCATACATACCAGCACTATACCATAATCTTTTTTCAAAATTTATATCTGTTGGGTGCATTATCGGCTGGAAAGTTTCCCATTTTGTGCCTTTGTCCTTATTAAACTTGTTGCTTACTGCAAACCAATTTTTATAACTATCTTTGTTTGTATATTTTAAATTTGGGTTAAAATGTTCTATATCACGAGCATAAGTAGCAGAAAATCTATCTTCTGTATAGGCACAGAAATACTTCTGTTCTTTCTCTAACACAGTTCTTATTTTCCGATTATGAACTGCATTATTGTTTTTGTATTGCCACTTATTTTGCAAAATTGTTGAATCTTTATGTTTACAAACTCTTTTCATAGCCTTAAAAATTGTAATCACTTTGTAAAGTAAGATACTCTTTCATTAAATTTTCTTTTTTAGTTGACTCTTTTTCTTCTCTAATCAACATTCTTAACTCTACAAACCTTTCCCAAGCAGCCATACCTTTTTCACCCATTAAGTTTCTCATTCCAAAATCTTTACTCAATAAATCATTTGGGTCATCTCCTTCGGGTGCAATGCCATTCTGTGCTTTGACAAAACCTGTTTCCTCGTCAAAACTCAAAATAAATCTCTCACAAGGCTCAAACTGCGAAGCAATTATCGGAGAATGAGTAGCAAAGAAAAACTGTGCTTCAGGGGCAAGTTCTGTGTAATAGTTGATTAAAGTTCGTTGAACATCAGGAAATAATGACCTTTCGGGTTCGTCGAAAAGAATAGGTGCATTTTGGGTGTTTATTTGAAATAAAGGTATTGCCGTTAATATAATTTGTTTTGTGCCTGTACTCCAAATATGATAAGGAACTATCTTGTCATTATGAATAGGTTTAATTTCGATAAACTTCAATTCAGCACTACTCTTATACTCTACTTTGGTATGAACTTCTACACCAAATCTATTAAGAATAGGATTAAGTAGTTGTCCTAATTTTTCTAATGGATTTGGGTTTTCAAGTTTCCATTTACCAAACTTATTTTTTAAATTTGTAATAGTTTCATCATCACTATCAAGCAAAGCATCAGCTATTTTACGACTATAATTATTTCTTTCATCTTCGTATATAGCAATATTAAAAAATATACTTTTAAATAAGTTTAATGGATTAGATTTACCAAAATTAAAAATCCATTCATTTATTATTTCTTGTGTTTCTTCCTGTATTTTTCGTTCTATTTCTTTTCTATCTACTATATTTGCTAAAGGATTTTGTGATTTATGTGGTGCTACAAAAATCTCATTAGCATTTTCAATTAGATTGGTCGGAAAAAAAACTGCTAATATTTTTTTCTTATAATTAATTTTATTCAAAAAATCCCTTAACTGGTTTTCATCTATTACAACCTCTTTACCATCAGTACACTCAAAATAATTTTTATATATGGTACTATTAATATAATTTGAGATACTGCGTAATTTTAAAAATGTATTTGTTATGTCTTTCTTTTGATAAATATAATCTATTGCAAAGTTATATGGAACATCTCTATTTATTGAGTAAGTTTCTGCATTTACAAATGATGCACTATGCCAAATCCAATTCAATAATGTAGTCTTCCCTGTCCCACTTTGCCCAATAAAACACACTTTATCCAAAGGTTCACCAGCTTTTTTGTGTCCTTCGGGATACGTCAAATCTAATTCAAAATTTTTGAATTGTTGAAAATCTTTTATTTCTATTCGGCTAACTTTCATAATTAGATAATATATTTTTTATAATAAAACTATTGTTACAAAAGTAGTATAATTTGCTAAAATTTAGTAGTTTTATACCAAATTTCTTAAAAACCTTGCACCCTAAAGGGCATAGTACATTCTACACAACTTACCTTATTTTTTCAATTTACCAATCTTATTTACCTAAAGTCGAATATACAGTTGCTACACAAGGTATGTTAATTACAAAACAAAACAGTATTTTATTTTGATATTTCGCAGTATCTCTTATTTTTGGGAAATATTTGTAATGCAATTTTCCATAAACCATTTATACATACAATTTATATTTAGCAAAGATATGGCAGAAATTATTAGAATGCCCAAAATGAGTGATACCATGCTCGAAGGCGTAATAGCAAAATGGGTAAAAAAAGTAGGAGATAAAGTAAAATCGGGAGATGTGTTGGCAGAGGTAGAAACCGACAAAGCAACGATGGAACTCGAATCTTACCATGATGGCATACTCTTATATATTGGCGTAGAAGAAAAAAATGCAGTGGCTATAGATGGTCTTATTGCAATCATAGGCAAAGCAGGCGAAGATATTAGTAGTATTTTGGCATCTTCAAATACTGGCACGCAAGTAGCACAAACTACTACCGTTGCCACTCCAGAAACACAAGCCCCAGCAGTGCCAAAACAAGAAATTAGCAACAATGCACCAAATATTAAAGCTAATGTGGTAAGAATGCCCAAAATGAGTGATACTATGCTCGAAGGCGTAATAGCAAAATGGGTAAAAAAAGTAGGAGATAAAGTAAAATCAGGAGATGTGTTGGCAGAGGTAGAAACCGACAAAGCAACAATGGAACTCGAATCTTATGACACAGGCACTCTCTTGTATATTGGTGCAGAGGCAGGAAAAGCCGTTGCTATAGATGCCATTATTGCAATTATTGGCGAAGCCAATGCAGATTATCAGCAATTACTCAATTATGATAAACAAAAAAGTACAAACTCACAAATAACACAAAGCTCTGTAAATGAAGTAGTTACAACAAGCACAAACACAGTTGTAAATAATACTCCTGCAAGTTCACCAACTACGAATGCAAACAATACAAATCATAGCAACACAGCAGCAGGCGAAAACCTTAGAGTAAAAGCCTCGCCTTTAGCCAAAAGCATTGCCAAAGAAAAAGGCTTGGATATTACAAAATTGGCAGGTTCGGGAGAAAATGGCAGAATTATCAAACGAGATATAGAAACCTACAAACCTGCACAAGAAAACACAAAATCTTTGCAAAGTAGCACACAACAAGCCACCAATGCAGGCAATCTGTTAGCAAAAGAAAGTTTTAGCGAAGTGCCTGTATCACAAATGCGTAAAGTAATAGCACGCCGTTTGGGAGAAAGTATGTTTACGGCACCGCATTTTTATTTGACGATGGAAATTAATATGGACAAAGCAATGACTGCCCGCACAAGTATCAACGAAGTAGCACCTGTCAAAGTTTCGTTCAACGATATGATTATCAAGGCTTGTGCTGTAGCTTTGAAAAAACATCCTAACGTAAATTCTTCGTGGCTTGGCGACAAAATTCGTTACAACGACCACGTACATATTGGCGTAGCAGTGGCAGTAGAAGACGGTTTGTTGGTGCCTGTAGTGAGATTTGCCGATTCCAAAAGTCTTTCGCAAATTTCGGCAGAAGTAAAAGATTTGGGGGCAAAAGCAAAAACCAAAAAATTACAACCAGCCGATTGGGAAGGAAATACTTTTTCTATTAGCAACTTAGGAATGTTTGGAATAGAAGAATTTACTGCCATCATCAACCCACCTGATGCTTGTATATTGGCTGTAGGGGCTATTAGCGAAACGCCAATCGTAAAAAATGGGCAGATAGTAGTCGGAAATGTGATGAAAGTTACTCTTTCTTGCGACCACCGTGTAGTAGATGGAGCAACAGGTGCAGCATTTCTCCAAACTCTCAAATCATTTTTGGAAGACCCTATTAGGCTATTAGCCTAAAAATATGAATTTCGAGGCATCATATACGATTGTCAAGGCTTGGGCAGCCCCGTACTAAAAAGACCATTGCCAACGTATTGATGCCTCGAAAATTATAAGTTATCCAAAAAAAATATTCCACCACCCAAAATATTTCTAAAATAATTAGCCAACAATGCAAACAGATATTTCATTCATCTTAAATGAATTAGGCGAAGATAGAGAAAATTATTTTAATGCCACTACACCGCCACTTATTCAAAGCTCCAATTTTGTATTTCGCAATGTGAGTCAAATGCGAGAAGCCTTAAAAAATGAAAGTTCTGTACCTTTTTATACACGAGGTTGCAATCCTACCATCGAAATGCTCAACAAAAAAATGGCTGCTTTAGAAAATGCAGAAGCTGCCTTGAGTTTTGCAAGTGGTAGTGCTGCTGTGGCAGCAGCTATTATGGCAAATGTGCAAACTGGCGACCATATTGTATGTGTGCAAAAACCGTATTCGTGGACATATAAATTGCTAACTGTATTATTGGCAAGGTTTGGAGTAACGGTTAGTTTTGTAGATGGCACAAAAGCCAAAAACTTTGAAAACGCAATTTTGTCTAACACCAAAATAATTTTTTTGGAATCTCCCAATAGTTTTACTTTCGAACAGCAAGACATGGCAGCCGTTGCCAAAATTGCAAAAAAACATAATTGTATTACGATTATTGACAATAGTTATGCGACGCCATTGCACCAACAACCTATTACCGCAGGCATTGATATTACCGTACATTCGGCAACAAAATACCTTTGTGGGCATAGTGATGCTGTAGCAGGAATTTTATGTGGCTCAAAAGCTATGATAGACAAAATTTTTGCAAATGAATTTATGACTTTGGGAGGTATTATTTCGCCTTTCAATGCGTGGTTATTGTTGCGAGGCTTGCGAACTTTGCCTATTCGTTTGAAAAGAGTTGCAAAAACAACTAAAAAAATTATAAAATTTCTGGATAAACACCCCAAAATAGAAAAAATTTATTACCCACACCACAAAAAAAATCCCCAATACAAATTAGCCAAAAAGCAAATGTCTGCGGGTGGTGGCTTATTTTCTATTATTCTCAAAGCCGATTTGCAAGAAACAGAGGCTTTTTGTAATCAATTAAAACGGTTTTTGATGGGGGCATCTTGGGGAGGTTACGAATCTTTGTTTTATCCTGCTTGTGCTATGTATGATTCTGCAAATTATTCCAAAACCACGCTACCTTATAACATTA